>JAHDBS010000461.1 GCA_020630225.1 Anaerolineales bacterium
CGATCAATTTCAGCGCCCATTAGCATTTCACCGCGTGCGGTTTGTGAAACGTAAAACAGCAGGCTAGTTGATGCCACAATTGGGTGAAAGGTCCGTTCGTAATGATTGGTCACATGCGCCTGCAGTGGATGGCTTCGAATTGGAATTCGGAAACCAGCCATGTCCGTTAGGCGTGTAACATGGCCCCCAACGGCACTCATTACCGTGCCTGCATAAATGTCACCTTTGTTGGTTTTTACCCCAACAACCTTGTTCCCTTCTTTGATGAGATCCAGCACTTCGGTGTGTTGATGAATATGCACACCTTTCTGCATCGCACCTTCGGCCAAGGCCCAGTTGACGCGATCATGCCGTGCAGTTGCACCTTGGGCATGGTAGGAGCCACCCATCACTGGGAATAAATTGCCACCGCTCAAATCGATCTCTGGGACGAGTTCTTTGACTTCAGCCGGCGTGACAAACGTGGTGTCAGCACCAAAGGCGGTGTTGACATCAGCCCGTGCACGTTCTTGGCGGACAGCAGCTTCACTATGCGCTAGCCACAAAATGCCCTTTTGCTTGAACATTAGCCAGCGGTCAGTTTCTTCTTCCAAATCGTAGTAAAGATCAACACTACGTTGATAGAACTTCACTGCTTCTGGAATGCCGTAATTTGCACGAATGACCGTCGTATTCCGGCCAGAATTCCCACCACCAATGTATTTGCGTTCTAAGACTGCAACATTCGTAATCCCATGTCGGGTTGCCAAATAATAAGCCGTAGACAGGCCATGGCCACCACCACCAACGATGATTACATCATATGTTTTCTTTGGTTCACTCCATTTGAAGTCAACCTTTTGTTCCATGAATTCGTTCATAATCTTTCAGAAAGATAGAGAAGAGAGACAGAGACAGAGGCTAGTGAGCGTTGAATTTACGCGAGTGGCTCGCAGTAAAGACAGCTCTGTCTCTAGGCACGAAGTGCCGGTTCTCTGTCTCTGTCTAAATTCTGTCCTCAAACTCCCGTTGGTATGGCGCTGGGATGACAATGAGCACAGCGTCTTCTGTGAAGTAAAACTTTGTCGGGATACCTGCAACGGCACCTTGGGCTTGCGCTGGGCGCTCCGTTGGCGCTTCCCAGTCACAGTGCTGCTCTAAAATGTCAGCAACTTCTTCATGTGACACCCAAATGCCAGACCAAGCTGTGTCCGCAATAACAATCGCGTGTTCATCGCTCAGGGCAATGTCAGCCTGGGCAGGAATAATTAGTGCTTCGTCTTGCGCAATACGGATCACAACTGCGTCTTCGGCGTAATTTGCGTTATCTAGCGCAGCGGGATTGGCAACAATGCGTGTAGTGTCTAATCGGCTAAGCGCGAGCACGGGCAGCCTCCTTGTCATAGAATGGCACATCAGTACGTTTAGCAAGACGGCCATCAATGGTGACTTCCATTGGGAGTTCCCCATTTTGGTAATACAGCCAGCCTAACATCACAGATTTGCCCAATACAGGGGAGTAAGTCCGCGATGTGACATAGCCAACATATTCTTCGTTAGCCCAAATGGTGGCACCTTCGTGTGGTTCATCCACAGTATCCATTTCAAACCCGACTAGCATTTTGTCTAGTTCAACTTCATTGGTACGCAGCAAAGCATCACGGCCAAGGAAGTCCATGCCTTTGTCTAGTTTGACCATCCAATCATGATGGATGCGGCGTGGGGTTGAGTCGTAGTCAGTATCTTGCCCAACAATCACGTGGCCTTTTTCAAGGCGCAGGCGCGTTAGCGCGTCTAACCCATGTGGCTTGATGCCAAGATCTTCACCCAATTCCATGAGTGCACGCCATAGTTTGAGCGAGTCTGCGGCAGGATGATGGAGTTCATAAGAAGCCTCACCCGTAAAGCTAAGCCGGAAAATGCGGCATTCGACGCCTGCAATTTCAGCTTTCATGTGACGCATGAACTTCATCGGCTTTTCTAAGCCAGCGCGGCGCAGCAATTCACTAGCGTAAGGCCCAGTCACATTGATCGCACCCAACGTCATCGTTTGGTTGATAATGCGAACGTCATATGGCCCGCTGGTTGCCCAGTCGCGCAGCCACATTTCAGAATGGCTAGAGCCGCCAGATGTAATCGAAAGGATGTATTCAGTGTCTGATTCTTTGCAGATTAGACCGTCATCCATCACAAAGCCAGCTTCGTTGAGCAATAGCACATAACGTGAACGGCCTTTCCGAATGGTGCTCACATTGGTCGGATACACTTTTTCTAGGAAAGCCAAAGCATCCGGACCTTTGACAATCATCTTCCCAAGCGTGCTGACGTCCATAATGGAAACGGCTTCACGGACAGCCCAGTATTCAGCTTGCCAGTCACCATAGTTCCATGGCCGCCACCAGTGCCCAAACCGTTCCATTTGCGCCCCAAGCCGTACGTGTTCGGCGTGCAAAGGTGTTTCTGCCATGGCGGCATGGTGTCCACCTGCAGCAATTTCACCGAGGGTTACTTGACGCGTCAATGGACGGGCCGTAAATGGATCTTGTAATTCTTTGCCGCGATCTTGCAGATAGCTACGCAGGTGAGGCAAACAGACCGAGCCTTGGCAAGTCCCGGTACCAGCCAGCGTGCCACGCTTGACCAGTTCCATGTCTTGGAAGCCACGATCCCAGATATCATCGAGTTCAGCCACGCCAATGCCTGAACAGACACACACTGTGCCAGCGGTTGGGCAAGGCGGGATGTCCGACTTGCTAGCAGCGTCACCAACGGCGCGAACTTCAGGAATGTCATGCCCCATGCGGGCCAGTGCATTGCGCGGATGGTAACCAAGACCAACACTCACACTGTCACAGGCATAGCTAGTTTCGGTGCCATCGTGTTCAATGACAACACCAGTGACTTTATCGTCCCCTTCAAAGCGCACGATGCGCCCTTCGACTGAGGTGTAAGCCATGCCAGTTGGCGGGGTGCCGACGGCAATCACTTTGCCAAGGTCTAGGCCACCCGCGGCCAGCTCAGAGGCCGCGCGTGCGGTGTAGATGCCCTGCATTTCATTGCCCGGCGCAACCGGATGAATTTCAGCTGCACCAGTTGCCACAATTACGTCTGTTTTAGCGTGAATATGTAGCATTTCACCAGCAGCAGTACGGGCAACCACAAGTGGCCCTACATAGATCCCCACGGCTTCTTCGCCTTGGGCAGCATCTAAGGTGATGACGGACTTGCCTTCATCAATCGCTGCTTCAGCTGCTGCTTGGCCGGACTCACCTTGGCCAATGACAACAACATCACAGTGTAGGTTACGCGCGTGTACTTCTTCATGATGCACATTGCCTTCCGGCAGTGGTGGGTAAGCGCCGTCAGTATGGTCACGAGAGACAATCATGCCAGGGCTGGCATGCGTTTGACACGTTCGAATATAAGAAACACCGTCCACCGTCGCGAGACAGTGTGGACAGTCGCCACCCATACAAATACAGCCGCCTCCAGTAGGATGCAGACCGCTGCGCAGCATGGCGGTTAGGAGTTTGTCGCCGGCTTGATACTCAATCGGCGAACCATCAACAATTAGTCGCATAGGATTT
>JAHDBS010000462.1 GCA_020630225.1 Anaerolineales bacterium
GGCTCAGGTGTATTGGTTGGTACCTCTGTGGCCGTTGGCTCTTCAGTTGGCGGTGGATCGGTTGGCGGCACTTCCGTATTTGTTGGCGTTTCAGTAACTGTTGGTTCTGGTGTTGCCGTTGGTGAGAGGTGGAAACCAGCATCTAAGGTGTGATTGTTTTCACCAGCTCGACCTGTGTCAAACGGAATGGTTGCTGTTGTATTGTTCAGCGTTGCATCTGAATCGATTGCATCATTTGCACCTGCATTGTCCTGTGTCAAGACATACGGTTGTAATGTTGCTTGGGTTGTGTCAATGCGAATTTCATATTCACCAACAACATTTGGATCAACATCAAAGTAGTATTGTCCGCTGTTTGTTGTTGTGGTGGTGCCTACTTGGACACCATTTCGCCAGAGCTCGACAACAACGCCATCAATCCCAACTTCTTCAGGGTCTTGAATGCCATCTTGATCTGTATCGATCCAAATGCGGTTCCCGACTTCAAGCGGAGCAGCGCCACAAAATGCTTCTACACCACCCAAACCATTGGCTTTCCCGAAGCCAACTTCAAGCGAGCCATTGTATAGGAGGAAGCCCGGGTCACGTGAGTTCCCATCTGCATTGCTAGACCAGGTAATACCACCACTGTTCGAGCCAATTGAGTAAGCATTCATCGAGGTAAAGGCGACTTCGCCGCTACCTGGCACTAGAATGACACTCCCAAAACTGGATTCTGAGTGTAACGTGACACCGTTATTAATAGTCAGGTCTTGATGGTAGAACTCACCACCACCAGGTCCTTGATTATTATTGGCACCGGCAGTTGCTGGTCTAGGCGAACTAGGACCTTCCTTTGCATTATTTTCGAGTTCCCAGCCTGCGCCTGGAACGCGGTATGCGCGCAAAATATCACCACCTGACAGACCAACATTTAAGTCTTCGAAGTCAGGACCATCTGGATGGGCGCTTGCGTCATAGTCAGGTGCAACGTTTAGCCAACCAATTTGGTGTGATGTCCGATCCATCAGCCCCATGATCATGGAACCGTCGTCATCAAATTCGATGTCAGACAGAATTGGTGACGGATAAACGTGAACTGTCGCGTCTAATGGTGTGTCACAAATGGAATTTGTAAAGGTGTCATTCCATGCATGCCAGTTGACTTGTGCTTGGTCATCACAGTCAGCGTAGCCAGAGTTCCACACTAACCCTTTAGTGTAGTTGAGCGGGAAATTGAGTACAGACGTGAACGTGCTGGTTGCTTCATCCAGTACCAGTACGTAGGCTTGGAGGTCTGCTGGGTTTTGTGAGCCGGTTGCGTCACAAACGACACCAACGTAAGGGCGTGTTTGGTAATACTTGACTGCAAATGGGCGGTGTTCGCCATTGTTACAACCTGGGTCAGGAATAGCAAACGTTTGAACGTCTGCCGCAACAGGGTTTGTGCCCGGATTGTTATCAGCGTCTAATTCGATCTTGTAGAGTTGTTTACCGAATAAGTTGGTGACATATAAGAAATTATCGTCATCATCTACATCAATGCTACCCAGACCAACTTTCCCAACGTTAGGGTAAGCGTCTGTGTCGAGTGATGTCTTAAGGCTGTCATTCTGTAGACCGCGGGCGGCGTTGGTGGGAGGCAAGGAGCCTTGCCCAACATCGAATCCCAGCGCGACTAAGTCGATAAATGGATTGACTTGCTGTGCAACTGCGTCATATTCATAAATTGCCCCAATTCCTTCTGGGCCAAATCCAACGTGACGCTTTAGAAATGCAGCGGCATAAAGAACCTCATCACTGCGGTTCCATGCCATACCCCAAAGCGAACCAGTTCTGTCGGCAGTGGCTAAGTGTTCAACCATTGCTGCTGCAGCTGACCCTGGATCTGTACCATCGCCTTGTGCATCAAACGGAATACTCACGATTGAGTCAGCTGCTCCGCTAGGCCCAGCTGGGTCAGTAGGGTCACCAGCGACAAAACAAGCTGCCACAATATCTGGATTAGCTTCACAGTATTCTGCTGGGTTCCAAAAACTCGTGTTGATGTTTTCGTCACCTTCATTAGCGAACATCACTGTGGTTCCGGATCCGGCACCATGTCGCCCTGGGCTTAGGAAGTCTAAGCTTCCATCAGCTGGCAGTGCGAATTCAAGTCGCACGCGGACACCAGTTGCAACTTGAACGCTATAGTCCCCGTTTGCATCTGTGGTGGCAGTTGTGACGACGCCATTCTCATCAGTTGCGACAACTTCGATGTTTGGAATGCCGGGGTCAAACTGCCCACTGTCGATACCATCTCCAGTAACGTCCATAAATACGTTACCAGTTACAGCCCCAGCAACACCTATTGCTTGACTGCTTGGGAAAAACATTACGCCAAGCAATACAAAAAATAGGATGGTTGCTAAAGGATGTCTAGCGAGCTTTTGGATGTCTACATCCCTCACCTTTCTACTCAATCTCATGTCAATTACCTCTTTGTATGCAGCGGCTACAACTCAATTGCAGCCGCTGCTATACCTACCTGACAGCCGATAGATTGATTCGACTACTCAATACCTTCGTTAGCTCTGCTGTTACCAATAATCTGTTGGTGAATTGACCTTCCTGCGCGTCCCACGTGCCGCTACACGTGATCAGCATCAATTCATCACTTTCACTTTCAAAGAGGGCATCCGTCTGGTGCGGCAACAATGTATCTAGTGCGGATACGGTATAGACATACCGTGTTCCACCAATGTTGTAGATGATCTCTTCCCCTAAACTGAGTGTTTCGAGTGCACCAAAGGCACCTGTTCCGTTTCCTAGTCGCGAGTGACCTACTAAAACAGGAGCACTGCTACCTTGGTTAGGCGCTAAGCCGGTGTATTCCAAATGCCCAATTCCGTTTCGTCCAATGCTAGTTAAGTCCCATTCTCCTGCTTGACTTATTGTGACTTCTCCAATGTTTTCTGATATTCCAAGTTGTGGAATAGAGAGTGATGCCATTTGACCGTCTGGCATTTGTAACGGTGTAAGTGTTTGTGCGTCTAACTCTTGGCTAAATTGGCTGGTCATTAAACCGGCCCGTGGGAGTTGTACGCCCATGACGTTCCGTGGAACTTTGTTGGCCACATTTGCATGTGGTGAAATTTGTACCCCTAAGACAGAGGTGTTGATACTTGCGATGCGTGTTGTACGGCCTGTACGCACACCATCGATTTGCTGTGATCCATTCGTTGGGACAAATCCCACGGCTGGTTGTGGTTGTTGTGGCACCACTTCGATATTAGTTGGAACGCTGGCAATTGCCGGTGCGTCCACAGGTGCTGTAGTGATCCCAAGCACTTCTGTTGTTGGCACCGCCTCAACTACTGTCGTTGGCGCTGCTTGAACCAAAATAGGCCCATTAGGTGTTGCTGTTGGCGCTGGTGCAATCGGCGTACTTGTTGCCGTTGGATTCAGCGTAACAGGTGTGCTAGTTGCTGTCGGTCCAGGTGGTTCAGTTGTGTTGACAACCGTTGGTGCTGGAGTGACCGGCGTGTTGGTTGCTGTCGGTGCTGGAGTGACCGGCGTATTGGTCGCCGTCGGTTCCGGAGTGAC
>JAHDBS010000463.1 GCA_020630225.1 Anaerolineales bacterium
GCGTGACCGTCGCCAACGTGCGTGACAAGTTCAACGCCAGTCGTAAATATGCGCTTGGCTTGCTAGAGCATTTGGATGAGATTGGCGTGACGAAGCGCGTTGGGGATGAAAGGGTGCTGCGTTAGCATAGATCGTAAAGGACTGTTGTTTGGGGCAATCTTTGAAGACTCCTCAGGGCTTAGAACGTTGCGCTGAGATTGGTGCAATCTCGGTTCTTCACCTAACAATGGCCAATGAATGCCACTTCTAATTCCGCAATGGATTCCCCATGAAAGCCGACAATATCCTTAATTCCAACCAAATGACCGACATAGCACTCATCCTCTTTGCTGTATTCGGCGTTTGCAATATGGCCGCGGTAGGTCGTAGTAATCATAAAATTTACCGCCTTTACTCAGTAATCTGCTCAAGCCCAATGCTTAATCCATTCGCAAGTCTTTGCAAGACATCGATACTGCCCGTGCGCTTGCCTGCCTCAATTTGAGAGAGATAAGCTTTGCTAATTTCGGCTTTGTCTGCCAATGCTTGTAAGGTCAATTTACGTTCTTTTCGCCAAGCAGTGATAGGGTGCATTCCATCGAGAATGGCGAATGTGACGGTTGCTGGTACAAGATTGGTTGCGTTTGCAATGTCCGTTTTGGCAGAATCAAAATCTTGGACATCTGCTAATTCTTCTGCGGCGGCTAGTAGTTTTTCATAGTCTGCATAAGGCACAATTGCCCATTCAGGCTTGCCATCTTTTTCAATAAATTGAACGCTCATCGGTATACATCCCCTCTAGAGGCAATTTTGAACACAAAAATGATCAATTTTTCATCTTCAATCAAATAAAGTGCGCGCCAATCTCCAATGCGCAAACGGTATCCGTCTCGATTTTGGAGCTTTGTGACGTTGTTGTGTGTCGCATAAGGGTCTGCCGCAATTTCAATCAGTTTTTGTTGAATGCGCTGGGCAACAGGCCGCGGCATTTTTCGCAGTGTCTTGTCAGCAGACTTTGTGAAGAAGATCTTATACACGTCATTATGTTAGCATTTTGCTAACTTTTTGTGAAGCTTGCCGTCAGCATTTAGATTGGACCAATCGTTGAAGACTGCACAGGGTCCAGAACGTTGCGCTGAGATTGGTCCAATCTCGGTGGGGTGCTAAGGGCTTGGGAATAATGCGCTGTCACAATTGACAAGACAATTACGATCATCTCTTCTATGACCTTGAGTTGACCTAGCTCCCATTTGTTTACTTCAAAATTCAAATAATCCGCAAATTACATCTGTAAAGTTTTAGACAGTGTGTTTTATAACCTGTGATAAGAACTTTGTAACTAATCACCGCATTAGCTATGTTGCAAAATAACTTGCAACGTGAAGGTTTGTAATTTCAAACTATTCCTCTCTACAAATTCAAAAATAGTACATTTGCCTACAAGCGAAAAAACAATATACATACAAATTTAGTACCCAAAACTGACGAATTCTCAGATAAAGTCCGACATGGCTATACGTGCTAAATCCATGAATGTTTATGGGTTTATTCATAAATTTTAGTTTTAGTTGAACTTTAGTTTTGGGGATATCTATGATTTCTAAGTCAATTCGTCGCTTCTTCAAGTATCACTTTGTAAGTGTTTTTCGTGGGGTCATGGCCTTGGTTATTGGTCTGACCAGTGCTTTGCCAGCTACAGTCTTAGCTGCTGAGCAGGTCAGTGCTACACATGCCGCAGCTGCACCGCAAGCGCTACAGTTACCGGGCGGTGTTGAATCCCCTCTGAGCAATCTCACGGTAGACCCTCTTGCCCAGATTCGAGAACTCGCTGAAATTACCGGCGAGCCGCTCCTTGAAGAAATGCAGTTGACACCAAGTCTCAATGCGCATAATCCAGATCAACGACCCAGCCTGCGGACGCGGCTTGGGCAACTGCGGGCTGCAATTGAAACTTGGTTTACAACAGATACTGCCGACATTAACTCGGAAACCATTGTGAACGCCCTAGACGCGAATAAGATAGACAACCTAGCAGCGTTACAAGCAGACGTGGAAGCCCGCGCACTCGCACAGGCTGACTTAGTACAGCGTGAAGGCATGGCTCAGCTAGATGCGACTGAGAATGAATTGCGTGCCCGACTAGGAGTAGATGTACAAGCCGAAGCGCAAGCGCCAGCATTACAAAGTGGAGCGTGTCCATTGGGAACCGGCGGTGGATCTGGCGTTTGGATTGGCCCCTACGGCCCAGCGGCAGCGCCAGGACCATCGGCTCCAGCCCCAGCCCTTGAGCCATTAGAAGGTGCTGAAATTAATACAAATGGCGGAGCAACGAGTGCCGGTGTTGTGACTGTCGCTGGTGCCGCAACGGTCACGTTTCCGGGCGGAGGTGATGTGTCAGCCGTGTTTGAAGGCGGTGCTACAGCCATTGTTGACTTTGGCACAATCGCACCGGTGCCGGGTAGCATCCCCCCTGAATATTTCAGTACCGCCATTGGCTATACCTATAACGACACCGATGCTCCAGTTGCGACGAGTGAATTGAATTTTGCTCAAGACGGCCTTGGTAACTTAGCAGCAACAATTACGATGTTTGAGCCTTGTATGCAGCCAACAGCAACACTGGAGGTCACCAATAGTAGTGGGAGTACAACGACAATTACCCGTGCTTGTGATGATCTTGGCGGTGGCAATTGGTTGTGTACATTTGCCGTAAACGGCTTACATCCAGTGGGTCAAAACACGTTCAATCTGTCGGTCCCAAGTGGCGGCGGGACCAATACAGCCCTTGTGCCTGATATTCCAGCAGACACTTCTGGTTATTTCAGCGGTCGTGCTGAAGTTGAATGTTGTCGTGAAAATAATCCAATCAACCCTGCTACTGGGAACAACTATGACAGCTTCACCGATATTGATGTAGCTGGACCTGGCGACAGCAGCATTGAGATTATGCGGACTTATAACAATCAGGACGATAATGTCGGGCTGTTTGGTAAAGGCTGGAATTTCAGCGGCACAACGCGCTTAGAATTTATCGATAACATTTTGTTGACTGGCGTCAAAGTGCATTATGACGAAGGCTATACCGTCATTTTCCGCGACGCGGGCGGTGGGGCATTCACTAATGAATCCGCTGGTGAGTATGACGAACTTGCATTAGTCGGTGGCGAATATGTCTTGACGCGCAAAGACCAAACAGTCTATCGCTTTGATCTCAGTGGTCAACTCAAACGAATGGAAGATCCGTCTGGTAATGCCATTGATTACACCTATGCAGGCGGTCAACTCACTAGCATGACCAATAGCGCTGGGCGCACGGTCACGTTGAGCTACAGCGGCGGCAAGATTAGCCAAGTCGCGGCCCCAGAAGGCGTCACGATTGATTACACCTACTCCGGTGATCTGCTGACCAGTGTCAACGATGCGCGTGGTCAAGTTTGGACATATACCTACGATGGTGCCGGCAATTTGGCCACCATTGTGTCCCCGGAAGGGCATAACTGGCAAACCAACACCTACGATGAATTTGACCGCGTAATCTATCAAATTGATGGGGCATCGGATGCAGTTAGTTTTGT
>JAHDBS010000464.1 GCA_020630225.1 Anaerolineales bacterium
GCTGACCGTTTGGTGGTGCATAACACGTATGAATTTGTCAGCTTTATCACGCTGGAAGGGTTCATGGACTCGGCTGTTGTGATCAATGAGCTAGATGAAAATGGAGAATTTGCACGCACAATGCCAACAAAAACCAATGCAGATGGCGTGATCAAGTTCTTGACCCAGCCGGGAATGACCTACGAAATTCTTGGTGAGTAAGTAAAGAGAGACGATAGGAGCAACTATTAGATGAACGAGGTAATGCAACAGATTGGCGCGATTGGCATTGTGCCAGTCGTCGCAATTGAAGATGCCGCAGATGCGGTGCCATTGGGCCAAGCCCTGACAGATGCAGGCTTACCCTGTGCAGAAATTACATTCCGTACCGCTGCCGCCGCCGATGCGATCAAAGCGATGTCAGATGCATTTCCAGACATGCTGGTGGGCGCTGGCACGATCTTGACAGTCGATCAAGCCATTGCTGCCAAAGCCGCTGGCTCAAAATTCATTGTCACCCCAGGGTTCGATGCTGCCGTTGTGGACTGGTGTTTGGCGAATGACATGCCAATTACCCCGGGCGTGATGACGCCAACCGATATCAATCAGGCCTTAGCAAAAGGATTGAGCTTGTTGAAGTTCTTCCCTGCTGAGGTTGCTGGCGGCATCAAGGCGTTGAAAGCGATTGGCGGTCCATATGGGAACGTGCAATTTATTCCGACTGGTGGCATCAATGCGACAAATCTGCCTGACTACTTGGCTGTCCCAAGCGTGCAGGCTTGTGGTGGTAGTTTCATGGTCAAAAAGGCGCTAATCAGTGCTGGCGAATTTGACAAGATCCGTGAAATGGCAAAAGACGCAGTTGCAATCGTAAAGGCTGCGCGAGCTTAGAACTTAGACAACAGTTCTTTAGGAGGCGAATTACTATGAAACATGTTGTAACACTCGGTGAAATTATGCTGCGCTTGAAATCCCCAGGGTTTGAGCGCTTTTTCCAGTCTTCCGCTTTGGAAGCATTTTTTGGCGGCGGCGAAAGTAACGTCGCGTTGTCACTGTCAAACTTTGGCTTGAGCACACGCTTTGTGACCGCGCTGCCGGATAACCCGATTGCAGATGCCTGTGTGCGTTACTTGCGTGGATACGGCGTGGACACGTCTTTTATTGCGCGGCAAGGCGAACGGGTGGGCATTTACTACTTAGAAGCGGGCGCTAATCAGCGTGCGTCTAACGTTGTTTATGACCGCGCACATTCTTCAATCTCGACTGCTAAGCCAGAAGACTTTGATTGGGATGCTGTTTTTGATGGTGCTGGCTGGTTCCATGTCACTGGCATTACCCCAGCAATTAGCCAAACCGCTGCTGACTTAGCGTTACATGCGGCTCAGGTCGCGCAAGACAAAGGCATTACGGTGTCATGTGACTACAACTTCCGTAAGAAGCTTTGGAAGTATGGCAAAACGGCGCCAGAAGTCATGCAAGAGTTGGTCAAATATGTGGATGTTGGGATTGCCAACGAAGAGGATTGCCAAAAGTCCTTGAATGTCCGGCTCGAAGACGGTGACGTTGACCATGCTGTCACCTCAGGTGAACTTGATACAAGTCGCTATGAAGCGTTGGCTCAGAAGATGTTCGAGACCTTCCCGAACTTGAAGTATCAAGCCATCACGCTGCGCGAAAGTATTAGTGCCAGCCACAATGGCTGGTCGGCCTGCTTGTATAACGGTAGTGAATTCTTCCTCAGCCGCCGCTATGACATTACAGACATTGTCGACCGCGTAGGCGGGGGCGACTCGTTTGGCTCTGGCCTGATTTACGGTCTGCACACCGGTATGGCCGATGAAGACGCACTCAACTTTGCCGTTGCCGCTTCTTGTTTGAAGCACAGCATTTTGGGTGACGCAAATTTGGCAACGCTGGCTGAAGTCCAACGCTTAGCTGGCGGTGATGCATCTGGCCGCGTCCAACGATAAAAGATAGAAGATAGGGGATGCGCTACGCGCTCGAAGATAGAGGTTGCAAACGTCTATCTTCTGTCCCCTATCCTCAAGACCTTATTAACCCTATGAACATCGAACATTTCGCCATCAACGTTGCGGATATTCACGGCATTGTTGACTGGTATACAAAAAATTTGGGCCTCACCGTTGTTCGCTCTAATGCAAACTGGCCGTATGAACACTTCCTTGCTGACGACAACAAGCACGTGGTCATTGAGTTTTATCAGCGTGAGCAGCAGGAAGTCATTGATTACGGCTCAATGAGCGTGTTTACCTACCACATTGCGTTTGCCACCGATGACATTGAGGCTGAGATTGAACGATTAGTGGCTGCTGGTGGAACTAACGGTGGCGATATCGTGACAACGCCCAGCGGCGACCGTCTCGGATTTGTGCGTTGTCCGTGGGGCATCACCATTCAGTTAGCACAGCGCGTCAATCCGCTAATTGACGCATAGGAACGTCAGACTTATGGAACTTTCATTTCGCTGGTACGGTGAAAAAGATCAGATTACGTTGCAGCAAATTGCGCAGATTCCCGGCATGGTCGGGGTCGTTGGGGCGCTTTTCGATATTCCGGCTGGTGTCTTATGGCCGCGAGAGCGTTTAGCGGATCTTGTGCAACAAATTGAGGCGGTTGGGCTGCGACTAAATGTTGTTGAAAGTTTGCCAGTGCATGAGGATATCAAGTTGGGGCGTCCGAATCGTGACGAATTGATCGAGACCTATCGTCAGAATATTGCCCGACTTGGCGAAGTTGGCGTCGATGTCATTTGCTACAACTTCATGCCGCTCTTTGATTGGTTCCGGACTGACTTGGCATTTGATTTGCCGGACGGCTCAAATGCCTTGCTGTATGATCACAGCCAACTCGACAATTCGCTTGACCCTTGGGAAGCCGAATTACCGGCATATTTCCCACTGGATGAAAGTCCTGACGATCTAAAAGAAGCCTATCGCAACACCACAGAAGCTGACCTTTGGGACAACCTGAAGTATTTCTTAGACGGCGTTTGTGAAACTGCTGAAGACGCCAACGTCAAAATGGCGCTCCATCCGGATGATCCACCTTGGTCAATTTTTGGCTTGCCGCGCATCATTACAGATGAAGCCGCATTAGACAAAGTTCTAGAAATCAACACCAGTCCGGCCAATGGCTTGACCTTCTGTACCGGTTCGTTAGGGGCAAAGCAAGACAATGACTTGCCAGCCATGATCCGCAAATTTGGCGACCGAATTTACTTTGCGCATTGTCGCAACATTCGTCACACTGGCGACAAAGTCTTCCATGAGGTGGCACACCCGCCGCAATACGGGCATGTTGACATGGTGGAAGTGTTAAAAGCATACGCCGATATTGGTTTTACAGGTGCATTGCGTCCAGATCATGGGCGAATGATTTGGGGCGAAGAAGGGATTCCTGGCTATGGTCTATACGACCGAGCGTTAGGGGCGAACTATTTGCTTGGTGTTTGGGATGGGCTCACCAACTAGTTGCCTTCGGTGAAATTGTAGTAATCAATCTCAAATTTCCGCTGCTAACCGACTTGCTTGCCAAATTGCTACTTTGGCGTCAA
>JAHDBS010000465.1 GCA_020630225.1 Anaerolineales bacterium
GCCAAATTCGTGTAATTCGTGTGAAAAAGCCCACTGAAACTACTTAGAAACTCAGGTTTATAGAGTGTCTTATTCAGAATTCAGATAAAACAACACTTGAACGCAAGCTACAATAGTCAAGCTTCCTTCTTTTGTTTTCGGAGAAATATATGACCCTAGCCTATGCCCTTCATCTGTTTGAACGTACACGCCACACCATCGCGGCTGAGATCCAAGACTTGACGGATGCGCAACTGTTGCGCGTGCCAGATGGCTTTGCAAACAACATCGCTTGGAACATTGGCCATGTGATCGCGCTGCAGCAATCCATGATTTATGAGCGCAGCGGACTGCCTGCGGCTGTCGAATTGGCAGAAATGAAGCAGATGTACTGGGGAAAGACCAGCCCTGCCGACTGGACAGAAACGCCTGATCCGCAAGCCTTGCTTACAATGTTTATGCGGCATCCAGCACAATTGCGTGCTGATGTTGACGCCGGAAAATTTACAAATGTCGCCTATGCTGCGCGCACATCAGGCTCAGGGGTGCAAATGCAAACTGTGGTCGAAGCGATGCACTACAACAACACCCATGAGGCGTTGCATCGCGGCGCGATATTAGCGCTGAAAGATTTTGTGACGGAATAAATACACTCTAGGGAAAGAGATTGTAGCGCTGGCAATAAATCCAGTGTGTTGAACGCGGATACAATTCCTCCCAGTCGGAACAAATCTCTTGCCAACCTTCATTTTCGCGATCAGAAATATATAAGTAACCGCTACGTATATTGTCTGAAGTTGCGTCGACATCGAGAAAAAAGATGGTCTGCAAATCTATGAGTTCATCGATTATGACACCGCCATTGAGCGAGAAATGGTCATATTGAGATGGCAAAGTTTGATGAATAACACCATCTTGTACTAACTCTACAATTGCATTGTAGTCTGCTTCATGGTGGTAAAAAGTTCTATTGATCAGGTGAGTGTCACTTACATTGACTGTGGAAACAATACAAATAAACAGAAAAATAGTGCTAGGTATAAAACGGAAGATGCCATAGTCTTTATTGCCAATATAGAAGAGAGATAATAATAAATTTACTAACCATAATGGGCCAAGTATAAGTCGGGCTAAAAACCAAAAATCAGCTCTGGATGGAGTGAGATATATGTTAACAATTGTCGAAAGCCACCAAAACAGTAACAGAATTATTACGCTCTGAAACCAGAGGTGGATTTTAGGGAGCATATAGTTTGGAGAAGCCTCGTGAACGTTGACTATGGCTTCAATACCCGCCGCATCACCACTCGACTGTCAGACGGACGGCGTAGCGGGGTAAACCCGCAGGCCAGAAACGTCGAGTCAAAGCCAACATGGATCTGACTGCTTGACCGCTTTTTGTCGGTTGTAAACGGGAACCCATCAATCGCGTCTGCTTGATGTTCACTGGCTAAGTCCACGGCAGCATGGAGCAGGCGGGATGTGAGCCCTGCGCCCCGCGCATCTTTGCGCACAAAAAAGCACGGCACGAGCCACACATTGTCAAAGTCGTCTTCCGCTTTGGTCTTGTACGTTGGCGCTTTGATGGCCCGCGCATAGCGTTCGCGGGGGCCAACTGCACACCAGCCCACTGGTTCCCCATTTTGATACGCCAAAATACCAAGCGGTGTCGCTTCTGTCACCGCAAGCTGCGTAAAACTCTCCCGATTACCGTCAGTGCCATTTGCATGAAACGCTTTGACCGCAATGATGTGCCACATACAAAAGCACTTTTCTGTGTATTTGTTGGAGCAGAAAAGGGTGTTGAGGTCGTCAATGAGGTCTGGAGTGAGAAGTTTTGTGGTTAGCATGGGTTTAAGAGTTTTAACGCAGAGACGCAGAAAGCGCTGAGTTTTATCAATTTTCTCAGCGCCTCTGTGTTGACTCTTCCGTCTGCAGAAGTTTTTTCTGTCTACTTATTGGTTTTGCCAAGATACATCCCAACGGGGATCAAGGCAGAAATAACCAATGGGGAGATAAGCATCAACAATCCTATTCCAATATTGGCTCCACCAGTGCGATTGTTGAGTTGATATGAGATGCCATCAAACCAATAATATCCCCAGAATAGGAATGTCCCAATTATGACCAATGTCAAGGCTAAGTTGACACCATTTTGCGCACTCTTACTTTGCTTAGAACCAATAACACTTAATACAATGAAAGGTAGTGCTACGAGCAATGTTTGAATAAGCCGTGGTCCTAATTCCTCTACAAAATGAAATGGAGAACCAGTTATTACAGAAAATAAAGCTGCTCCAATCCAGATTGTTAATAGAGGGATAATAATGGCACATGCCCAAATTTTTGTGTGAGATATATTGTTTTTCATGAGGTTCTTCCTTACTGATATCGGTTGTACAGTAAGTGTATAGGGATTTTGAGAAGTATTTAGGAGTACGACTCCGAAAAATCGTAGTTTAACCGATAGCTTGCTGTTACCTCTGTAGGTAGTATTGGTCCAGATGTAAGTTGAGCAGCAGCGAGGCGCTAGGTGGTTATCAGAGATGTTTGTGCTTTACCGCAGAAGTGGAGGCATCTCAGCGTTGAATCTTTCGTTAGTTTATAAAACCCCATACACCCAGTAATGCGAATTCCCATCGGTTGTGTAAGGCGCATCCAACACACTCTTTAGGAGTGTGATCTTTCCTTCAGCAATTAGCTTATCCATCTCTGCTTGGTAAGGCTCTGCGTCATAGTAAAGGATGCGGGTACTCACTAAGATCACGCCGCCGGGTTTGGTCATAGCGATGAGCTGGCTAAGCGCTGGCGGAAAGACATGCCCAGAGGTGAACACGCCACAGCAGAACGTCACATCATATTGATTGTGCCATTCCATAGCCAAAGGTTGGTTGAGGTCAATGTTAGGCGTTAGCGTCTGATACACATCCAACTTTTCGGCTTCGCTGACCATTTCCGGGGAGAAATCTAGCCCGTGGATGTTGGTATAGCCAAACTGATGCAGCAGCTTGCCGACTAAGCCCGTGCCACAGCCCGCGTCCATTATCTTCAAGTCCTTGTTACGTGGGTCGATGGTTACATTGGCATGCGCATCCATACACACGAGCAGGCTGGTGATCAGTTGCGGGGCAGTGTATTGCTCTTCAGCCACGTCCGCATCGTAACGAGTGGCCCAGTCTTTGTAGAGATTGAGCACCTTGCTTGGGGTGCCATCCAAACTTAGTGCCTGTTGGATGATTTCTGCGCCAGATACATCGGCAGCAGCGTCAACGGTTTCAACTGGCAGGCCCGCGTCTTTCCAGCCCATAAAACCTGCGCCAATGTGACTGACATTGGTATAGCCCAAGTCTTTGAGGGTTTCCGCAGCTAGTGCCGAGCGCCCCCCAACTGCACAGTACAGCACAATCTCTTTGTCAGGGTGTAAGGCAGGGTTGTGATAGTCACCATCCACTTCGGCTGCCCATTCTAAGATGCCGCGCGGGACATGCACCGCGCCGGGAATCTTTCCCGTAGCCGCGAGCTCGTCTGTGCCACGGAGGTCGATGAAAACGGTTGTGGCGTTATCAAGTTGAG
>JAHDBS010000466.1 GCA_020630225.1 Anaerolineales bacterium
GCGTGACGGTGATTACGCCGAATGCGTAAGGTGTAACGTGTAATGAACTCAAGACGTTGGCAACGGCTCTACGTTTTAAGGATCTTTAACCAGTGAAAAATCACTAGCTACCCTACAGTTTGAATAGAAGTAATTTTCTGCATAGTCTTAAGACAAGAAAAACCTGTAGTTGCCCGCAGCGGCTTCGCCTTACCTCCGGACGACTTCGCTCGGGGAGGGCGTGTAAACCCGATGCGTCCCCCACTGACCGAAGTGGAAGTGCAACTCAAGACGTTGTTGTTAGCTAATTTCTAAAAGTGTAGGGTATCTAGATCTTGACCACAACTTTTATGTTGAGACTAGCGAGATAAAAGTCAGGGTTACCCTAACACCAATCGATTACGATAGCGATTACGACTACGATTACGAGTGAATTCGCAGCTTATTAAGGGTGTAGGTGGACTAAGCCTAGTTATGTTCATAAACGCGCTAAAATGAGGCTATGGAAGGAAAGGTCTTTTTTGTCACTGGTGCTGCCAGCGGCATTGGGCATTGCGTCGCCACACGGCTCATTGCCCAACACGCAAAAGTCGCCCTCGCCGATATTCAATTTGAACAGCTAAGGTCACAATTCACGGTTAGCCCAACGGTGCAGTTGCATGGCCTCAACGTGACCGATCCAATTCAGTGGCAGGAAGCCTTGACGGCGACTGTGGCTGCTTATGGGCGCATCGATGTTGTCTTGAATATCGCGGGTGTGCTTTACCCCAATTGGATTCATGCTGCCCCGCTAAGCGAGATCGATCGTCAAGTTGATATCAACATCAAAGGGGTGATGTATGGCACGCAACTCGCTAGTAAACTGATGATTGAACAGGGATTTGGTCACATCATAAACGTTGCATCGATGGCAGGGATGGCGCCGGTGCCAGGCATTGGAATTTACTCCGCAACAAAGTTTGCTGTACGCGGCTTTACGCTCGCGGCGGCCATGGAGTTACGCGACTATGGCATCGCTGTCACCGTCATTTCTCCAACGTTAGTCAACACGCCCATGTTAGCTGTGCAGCTAGATCGCGAAGAAACGGCGGTTAGCTTTGTCGGCGGCACAAACACGCTAACGCCAGACGATGTTGCCGATGGCATATTCAAAGCAGTCCGCACAAAACGGACTGAAATCTGCATTCGCAATGCCTTTTTACCAAAGATCGCGACGGTCTTTCCGGGCCTCAACGGTCTAATGCATAAAGTTGCTTCGACTCTAGGCGACCGTAATCGCAAGCGGATGCTGGCAAAACGACAATCATGAACGCACTAGTGACAGGCGCTACGGGCTTCATTGGTCAGTATTTAGTGCAGCGTTTGTTGGCGGAAGGCGTCACGGTACGCGCCTTAGTATTGCCTAATGAACCGTTGCCTAGCAACTGGGATGAGGTCGCGGTGGTGCGCGGTGATATTACGCATGCCGCTGACGTTAGCAGCGCAGTTGCCGGTGTAGATGTTGTCTTTCACTTAGCTGCTGTTGTGCAAGACTGGGGCAGTCAGGCCTGGCATGCGGCAGTTACTGTGACGGGAACCCGCCACGTTTTTGATGCTGCGGTCAAGACCAACGCACATGTGATCCTGATTTCGAGTGTCACTGTGTATGGTCATCATATTGCTGAACGCGAGTGTGACGAACGGCGTGCGCATGGTGATCCACAAGGGCCATATAGCCGCAGTAAGCAAGCCCAAGAACACCTTGCCACGGCGATGATCCATTCAGATGCGTTACGCTGCACGATTGTGCGTCCGGGGAATGTTTACGGCGTGGGTAGCAAGCTGTGGGTCAACGAAGTCATCAATGAATTACGGCGCGGCACGCCAAGCCTAATCGGCAAAGCTGCGAAGAACGCCGGGCTGTGTCACGTCAAAAATTTGGTTGAAGTGCTGTGGCTTGCCGCAACCACGCCAGCAGCGGTCGGGCAAACCTACAACGCCGCCGATGGCATTGATGTCACTTGGGAACAGTATTTCACCGATCTTGCGACAGTTGCAAACACGGCGCCCCCGAAACACATCCCGCATGGCATTGTGCGCGCCATTGCGCCCCTATTGGAAGCGATTTGGCGTCCGCCGCTTTTCAAAACCCGCCCACCGCTCACGCGCGAAGCCTTGAATTTAGTCGGCTCAGATAATCGCTTTCCAATTGACAACGCCGTCAATGAATTAGGCTATCAGCCGGTGATTTCGTATGCAGAGGCGATGGCGGAACTAAAGGAGCATTTGACTGCCCACTAAGGATCACGAAGTGACACGAAGACGCTTTCTTAGTGATCTTCGTGTCACTTCGTGGGCGGTAAAAATTTATGAAAGTTTGCATCATTGGCGCGGGGTCTTCTGGCATTGTCGCTGCGAAGACCCTCAAGCAACACAACATCCCCTTCGATTGCTTCGAGATGGGCTCAGACATTGGCGGTAATTGGCGTATCAATAATGACAATGGGCGCGCCTCTGCCTATGACGGTCTGCATATTGACACGTCCAAAGAGAAGATGGCCTTCTCAGACTTTCCAATGTCTGCGGACTACCCAAACTATCCGCATCATTCGCACATCATTGAATATTTTGAGCAATACACCGAACACTTTGGTATTCGTGATCAGATTACCTATCGCACCAAGGTGTTGAACGTGGCACCAAATGGTGACGCTTGGGATGTCACGGTTGAAGATCTAGCAACGCATGCGCAGCGCACTGAAACCTATACGGCAGTAATGGTCTGTAACGGACACCATTGGAATCCACGTTGGCCGACATTTGATGGTGAATTTGATGGCGAGATTCAGCACTCGCATTACTACCGCAACACCGAAGGACTGCGCGGTAAGAATGTCTTGGTGCTTGGGGTTGGTAACAGTGGGACAGACTTAGCTTGTGAAATTGCGCAGGTGGCAGATAACACCTATCTTGCCTCACGGCGCAGCACATGGGTGATTCCGCGCTATATCTTGGGACGTCCCACCGACAAATGGGTGCGCCCCTGGAATCGGTTTATTCCATTCAAGCTGCAACAGTTTCTCTACTGGATTTTGCTAACGTTAGGCGTTGGCAACCAAGAAAACTATGGTGTGCCCAAGCCGCCCACAGAACTGCTGCGTGAACATCCGACTATGTCTGCTGATATGCTGACCAAGGTTGCCCTCGGCGAGATTGAGATGGTGCCGAATATTGCGAAACTAGACGGCAAACAAGTGGAATTCGTAGACGGTAAACGCGTGGATGTTGACATGATTTGGTACGCCACTGGCTACAAAATTACGTTCCCGTTTTTAGACCAACACCTCATCGATCCGCAAAATAATAACGTGGCGCTGTATCACAAGGTGGTGCATCCAGACCTGAACGGCTTGTACTTCATCGGTCTCATTCAACCGCTGGGTGCAATCATGCCGCTGGCAGAGAAACAGTGTGAATGGGTTGCGAAGCTAATCCAAGGTGGCAAGCTGCCAAGCAAGGCGCAGATGCAACAGCAAATTGATAAAGATCAGGCTGCTATTGAAAAGCGCTATATGGC
>JAHDBS010000467.1 GCA_020630225.1 Anaerolineales bacterium
GCAGCCCAATTAGCGGCTGAAAAAAATGTCCGCGTTGCGCGGGCGAAAGAATTGCTGAACAGCATTCAATAGGAGTCAAAACATGGCATTACCTGCCGAAATGACACAACCAAAAATAATGAAACCAACTCGCGACGTTGGCATTGTGGGATACGGTGCTTACGTGCCGCGTTATCGCTTGCCAGCCGCAGAGGTTGCGCGGGTTTGGAAAGAAGGCACTGGTGGCACACCAATCAAAGAAAAAGCCGTGCCTGGTAAAGATGAAGATACAGCAACTATGGCTGTTGAGGCCGCCCGAAATGCTGTCAAACGCTCAAAAATTTCAGCGTCTGAATTGCGCGCTGTGTGGGTTGGGAGTGAATCACACCCTTACGCGGTCAAGCCAACTTCCACAATTGTTGCTGAAGCAATTGGTGCTGTTCCCAGCACAATGGGGGCGGACTGGCAGTTCGCCTGTAAGGCTGGCACCGAAGCGTTTCAAGCTTCAATGGGCTTTGTTGGGTCTGGAATGGCCGATTATGCGATGGCGATTGGGATGGATACGGCCCAGGGTAAGCCTGGTGATGCGTTGGAATACACCGCAGGTGCTGGTGGGGCAGCGTTCTTAGTTGGTCCTGCTGAGAATTCACTTGCCGTTATTGAAGGCTCATATTCTTTCGTCACAGATACCCCAGACTTCTGGCGCCGCGCCAATAAGCCATATCCAGAACATGGGCAACGCTTTACTGGTGAGCCAGCATACTTCCGGCATGTCATGGGCGCAACCGAATCGTTGATGGAAGCACTTGGGACGCAACCTTCAGATTATGCGCACGTTGTGTTCCATCAGCCAAATGCGAAGTTCCCAATGCGCGTTGGCAAAATGTTGGGATTTGCGCCGACGCAGATTGAAACAGGCTTGCTAGTCCCAACCATTGGCAATACCTATGCAGGGGCGGCGCTAATTGGCTTGTCTGCAATTTTGGATGTCGCTAAACCGGGTGACTTAATTCTAATGACATCGTTTGGGTCAGGCGCTGGGTCAGACAGTTTCCAATTCCGAGTAACGGACAATATTGAAACACGTCAAAAGCTTGCCCCAACTACGCAGCAATACATCAAACGCCGAACTGAAATTGATTATTCAACTTACACGCGCTTGCGCGGCAAATTGGTGATGAAGTAAGCACTATGACGAACGTATACATTACTGGCATTGGCCAAACGCCTGTTGGCGAACATTGGCGTACTTCACTGCGTGAATTAGCTTGGCAAGCGATAGAGCCTGCTCTGGTAGAAGCGAATTTGCATTATCCAGATGCACTTTACGTTGGGAATATGCTCTCTGGAGCAATTTCTGGACAAGAGCACACTGGCGCACTCATCGCTGACTACTGTGGGTTTCGCGGTGTAGAGGCGACCACCATCAAGGCTGGACAAGCATCAGGTGGTGTGGCCTTGCGCCAAGCATATTTAGCGCTGAAAAGCGGTGAAATCAAAACGGCTGTTGTGGTTGGCGTTGAAAAAATGACCGATCGTGCAGGCGGCGAACTTGTTAGTGCGGTAGCGTCAGGCCTGGATGCTGATTATGAAGCGGCACAGGGCTTAACGCTAGCCTCTGCGGCAGGTTTATTGCTGCAACGGTACATGTTCGAAAATGGATTGGAACTGCGGGATATGGCCGGATTTTCTGTCAACGCGCATGCAAATGCGCGCAACAATCCGAATGCGATGTTCCGTAATCAATTGAAAGCAGAAAAGTTTCCTGCGGCTGCAATGGTAGCTTCACCTGTCAACATGTTTGACACAGCTCCAGATGCAGATGGTGCTGCGGCATTGGTGCTAGTCGCTGCTGATACGCCACCTGAAACCGAGAACGGGTTTAAGCCGATCCAAATCACGGGATCAGCCGTGTCAACAGACTCTGTAGCATTGCATGATCGCAAAGAATTCCTGACCTTTGAAGCTGTACGCCGTTCAACTGAAAAAGCAATGGAGCAGGCTAATGTCAAGCACGCAGACATTGATCTGTTTGAGTTGCATGATAGTTTTACGGTCTTT
Source organism: Anaerolineales bacterium (assembly GCA_020630225.1). GTDB lineage: Bacteria > Chloroflexota > Anaerolineae > Anaerolineales > UBA6668 > JAHDIM01. The sequence goes on from JAHDBS010000467.1 coordinate 2,041, forward strand.
GCAGCGCTGGCGCTTGAGTCAGCTGGATTTGCAGAAATGGGCAAAGGTTGGCAATTAGCAGCCAACGGTGACCTTGGTATTGATGGTGCAGTGCCAATTTGTACCTTGGGCGGCGCAAAGGCGCGTGGTAACCCTTGTGGGGCCACAGGAATTTATCAGGCATTGGAAGCAGTACAACAGTTGCGCCACACTGCTGGCGGAAGCCAAGTTGAAGGGGCGGCTACCGCCCTAATTCAGTGTGTGGGTGGCACAGGTGCCTCGGTTGCAACCCATGTTTTACAAGCCTGATAGGAATTGATAGTACGAAATCAGTAAACTCTTAGCTGTAATTACTACGAATAGATATCTTCTGCGTAGTGTTACTGAAAAAAGGAGCAATCTTATGCAAGTTTCACGTCACTGGCGTTTACAACAACAACGATACGCATTAGTTGGTCAAGTTTGTGCTGACTGTGAAGAAAAAATATTCCCACCACGTGGGGTTTGTCCAAACTGCGCAAAGGAAACCAGCACCGCGTTTGAATTTAGCGGGCGCGGCAAAGTGTATTCTTTTTCAACCGTATACACAGCCCCAGCAGGTTTTGAAGGCAGTGCGCCTTATACGATCGGGCTTGTACAGCTTGAAGAAGGCCCACTTGTGACCGCTCAACTTACAGACATTGACAATGATCATGTCGAAATTGGTTTGGATGTCGAGATGGTCACGCGTAAACTACTGCAAGATGGCGATCGTGGCGTCTTAGTCTATGGTTACAAATTCCGGCCAGTAGTACCTGTTTGGGAAACTGAGCTTGAAGACGAACTTTACGCACTGGCGTAACCGCCTACGCTAACTTTCAATAAATAAAAAAATCCGGCAATTTGCCGGATTTTTTTATTTATTCGTAATGTCTGGTTGACTTATGCGCCACTCCCAGAATTTTTCTAATCCTGTTTTGATATCAATTTGGGGAGCATACCCGAAAACGGATTGGGCTTTGCTTATATCCGCGTAAGTGATTTTAGGCTCTGACTTTGGCGCAGGCACCTCAATGTAATTGGCCTTTTTACCAGCAAGCTCTTCCATGTAATGGACAAAGTCTGCCATTAGGACTGGTTCACCGCGCCCTAAATTGTAAATTTGGTAGCCATTGGGGTGATCTAGCAAGCCAATAACTCCAGCGGCAATATCGCCAACGTATGTCCAATCACGGTGCATTTGGCCGCCATCAAACAGCTTGATTTCTTTGCCGTGCAAAATACTGTCAGAGACCAAGTAAGGCATCATGTCTGGCCGTCCATTTGGGCCATACACGCTAAAGAAGCGCACGAAGGACACGTCTAAATTGTAATAATTGTTATAGGTGTATCCAAGTAGCTCTGTTGCACGCTTCGTTGCAGGGTAAGGCGCTAATGGCTCATTGGCCAAATCATCTTCTACAAATGGAATAACTTCAGTTTTGCCATAAACCGATGAGGTTGAAGCAATAACGGTATGTTTGGGACGATG
>JAHDBS010000033.1:0-1408 GCA_020630225.1 Anaerolineales bacterium
AGTCAACGCTTTTACGCTTCAATCTTGCGGAGCGCCCAGAAGGCAGCGTGAAGCAACTTGTTTTTCCCGGTGCAAGCCTTGTTAACTTGCACGTATTTTTCAATGTGCGGGATTGCTTCATTCGCTTTCAATTTGCCGAGAGCGCGAATGACGTAATATTTGTCATTATCAGTTGTTGCCGGGTTGTTAAGCGCTGCAATAAGGTCGGGAATGGCGGCTGTTGCTCCGAGTTTACTAAGTGATGTTGAAAACGACGCGATGCAAGAGGGCTCCGTTTTGAAGCGATTGAGAACAGCGGGCGCAATCTGTGGATCATCAGCGTCTGCGAGCGTTCTGGCTGCAAATCGGTCTAAATTGGGGTCGGTTAGCAATGGTAACAAGAGCGCGACGACATCTTCATCCAACACATCAGCATAGTCACGAATGGCCGCTTGTTTTTCGGCCAGCGTGCCGTTCTCTAAGGTGTGTTGAAGGTGTTGTTTTAAAACCATTGTTGTTGAAACTTTTTATTAGGCTTTGTTATAGGACAGAAACAATTGTCCAACGTCTACTGGGTCGAAATAAATTGTATTAAGTGGCATATCTACAGGCGGGTCCAGCAATGGGCCTTCAACAATGCCTGAATACGGATCGCCTCCTAAGAGTCGATTGACCTGCGTGAGATACAGCCGATCTAACATATTGTCTGCCAATAACAGGTGCAACACTTTGGGGCCTGTCGCGTTGTAGATGTATTGGTATCCCTCAGCTTGGAGCGCGGCAACGAGCGTTGTGCCCGTCACGCGTTCAGGAACGGTAATGACCTTGACACCTTGGGTCTGTAAGTCAGCTTGCTTCTGCTGATTAGACGTGTCTGGAGTGATAACAATTACGGTACGACTGCCTGCAACGAGTTCTGGTGGCACTGGAAATTCCAAACTGGCGCTGATGACCACAATGTCTGGCTGAGGAGATAGCCCATGTTCTGTCCGCCAAGTTTGTAAGTCTTGAAAGCGGGCATCATCATAGACTTGCAGAATTTCTTGCGCGCGCCCGTCGGCATAATCTCGCAAGTAACGTCCGCTTGAAATAAGAATATCCGCTTGCACAGCGAGCTCTTGAAACAAACGCCAATCGCGCGCATTTGCAACATTTTTGGGCACAACTAACCCTGGCTTTGTCGGGTGTGGGACGGCAATCCGGCCATCTAAGCTGGTGACATAGTTGCTATAGACAAACGGCTGGTTGGTTGCCAAGCTGCGAATGTTATGGCTGAGGTAGAGACCCTCAAGCGTGATGTCTGATTGTTGTTGCGGGTAAAGCTGCGTAAGTGTTGTCATACGCGGTAATTAGATCAAAAAGTTGTCGAGTTGACCGCAGTTGGGGTAAAGACGGGGATGGTTTGGCATGCTGAGCTTTAGGTTTGGAT
>JAHDBS010000033.1:1508-5723 GCA_020630225.1 Anaerolineales bacterium
ATGCGAATTTAGCTAATGAAACGAATTTGCACGAATGTGAAGAAAAAATAAGTTACCCTGCACTTCTAATCAAACTACGAATACGAGAAATGCATATGCTTTTACAAACAATCAGTTGATGATTTCTAAGTTGTGATGTGTATTAGCGCTCGTAGGACAAGTCACTGGGGTGGATATTGAAATATTTGGGTGGTGGGGTTTGTTTAAATCTCACTGCTTTGACCGCCTTTTGGTCAAGTAAGAGCGCCTTGCAAATGCGGTGCATCCCATCCATCACGCGCCCATCGGCGCACAAAATGACGGGATACCTAAGATCTGCCGCCTGAATTAGCTGGGCATGTTCGGCAATGGCGCGGCAAGTGAAGCCAGCTTCAGCCCAGTAGGGTTCATCTAGCTCTTTGAAATGGGTGAGGGGTACGTCGATCTGTGCTAAATTGGCGCTTAGTGCGATCAGGTCATCAACGTCCCAAATCCAAGTATCATCGCCAATTTGGCGAAAGTGATACTGTTTACGCATGAATTAGAGCGGGGTGTAGTCTTCAATCGCATGCCAGCATTCAAGCGCGGCGGCAATGCTCCACGCCTGAGCAAAGGCACCTCTGGGTGTGTAAGGCGCATTGCCGTCAAAGATTTCGCTTAGCGAACCGACACAGTGATTTTGGAGATTGTTCAGCAGAGGCTTGAGATAGTTCTTGGCTGCTTTCTTGTCTTTATATACGCGCAGATGTGCCAGGATGAATGGAGAAATGAGCCAACCCCAAGCGGTCCCTTGGTGATAAGCACTGTCACGCATATATTTATCGCCACCGTAGTCGCCGACGTATTCAGCATGCCGTGGGGAAAGCGAGCGTAATCCATGTGGGGTTACTAGATTGCTTGCACATGAATCTACAATCATTTGCTGTTGTGCGGGGCGAAGTGGCGAGAATGGAAGTGATACCGCAAACAATTGATTTGGCCGTAATGCCGGGTCGTTGCTACCATTTGGCGTTTCAATAACGTCATAACAGTAATTGGTTTCTTCATTCCAGAATTTGGCAAAGCCTTCAGCGACACGGTTTGCCATGCGTTCGTAGATCAGGCCATCTTTGTCGAGTTCGTCTGCAAAAAATGCCAAAACATTTAACGCGTTGTACCAAAGGGCATTGATTTCAACTGGCTTACCAATACGTGGCGTCACGACAAATTCATCGACTTTGGCATCCATCCAGGTCAGTTGGACACCGTCTTCACCCGCATAAAGTAAGCCGTCTTCATCTTGCTTGATGTTGTAACGTGTACCACGCTGGTGCCAACGTACAATGTCTTCTAAGGTATCGAACAGGTCTGCAATTAGCTCCTGATCATCTGTTGCCATGTAATACGAGTAAATGGCATGGAAATACCAAAGCGTTGCGTCGACAGTGTTGTAAGCGGGCTCAGAATTATCATCGATGAAGCGATTAGGCAGCATGCCTTCGTCGACAAATTGTTGATAGGTTAACAAGATCTGGCGTGCAATTTCGGGCCGACCTGTTGTAAGCGTTAATCCGCTTAGAGCAATCATGGTGTCACGCCCCCAGTCTGCAAACCATGGATAGCCAGCAATTACAGTTTTGCCATTTGGTGCTGATGGTGTAGGGCGATCTACAATGAATTGATTGGCTGCCAGCGTGAGTTGTCGCAGGGAAGCGTTGCTGTTGCGTTTTAGTCCAGCTGTCTTTAGTAATTCTTTTTGGTTTGTTTGAGCGGCCTTGAGTGCTTTTTTACCATTGAGGTTTGGTGTCGATTCAGTAGAGGCGACAACTGTGGACGATTTGCCAACTGCCAATTCAGTTTCAAACCAAGCTGCATACAAATTGTCGTCTAAATCATCTAATCCGCGATAGTTTTCTGTGGCGAGATAGTAATCATGAAACCATGTATGTTCAGCCCAGACGTGTGTATCTTTGCTTAGTAAGTAAATAGGCTGTGCTTCGTAGAATGCATCAATTTTGAGACCGTTTTCAACGCGACTAATCTGCATCCGCCAATTCATTGCGCGGGTAACTGTATGAAAGTCGCGATGATTGACCATTGTTTTCAAGCCGATAGTCATTGGTGCTGATCCACTAAGCAGCGTGTAGTGCACGTAAGTGGTGTTCTCGCCTTGGGCCATCCAAATGCGTTTTTCTAGTAACGCATCCGCAATCCGATAGGTCCAAACAGGGAGTGTGCCATCAAGCATGAATGACTCAAGCAGCGCAATGCCAGGGGCTTCGACTGAGTCGGCGGCCCATTGATTGGCATATAGGTTATAGCGCCGATCTTTGTAGATGATCTCTTCATCAATTCCAGAGACAAGCACATGTCGATCCAAAGGTGGATTGAGCGCGGCGACTAATAGTGCATGATAGGTGCGGGTATTGACGCCGGCTAATGTACCCGAAGCAAAGCCACCAATACCATTAGTGACAAGCCATTCGCGATTAGTTGCATTTTCTTGTGAATTGAGAATATCTCGGCCAAATTCGATCATTCTTTGATTATCGCATTGAACGCATAAATTTACGATTGTGGACGTAAAAAATAAAAAAGGGACGGAATTTTGTGCAAATTCACGTCCCAGATGTGTTTTTTGTTTGTAATTTGTACGTCAGGCTACAAAAACTAGTGGTTTTACGGCGGACCGTAGATTTTGGCTGTTGCGGCGTTACGAGGTGACGATGTTACGAAAGCACGCGTAACTTTGTGCAACAACACTTGTTCAGCATCGCTGTTCAGTTGTTACTCATGTTCTGCGCAACCGTGGCGCCACTTGCGGCGGCTGCGGTTTAGCAATTCATCAGCGACGTCAGGGCCCCAACTGCCTTTTTTATAGGTCGCCATGCGTGGCGCGTACTCGGTTTCAAATCCGCGGATAACGCGATCCATAAATTCCCAAGCTGCTTCGATGCCATCACTCCGCGTAAAGAGCGTTGCATCCCCTTCAAGTGCTTCTAACAACAGCTTTTCATAGGCCTGCGGCATCACAATTTCGCCAAACTCATCAGAGTAGTGGAAGTCCATCAGCACAGATTCCATGTTGGAGTCGGTATCAGGGACCTTTGCTTCAAAACGCAGATGGATGCCTTCATGAGGTTGAATGCAGATTGCCAGATAGTTTGAGCTAATCACATAATCGTCCGAGATGGGGAACATCATGTGCGGTGGCTTTTTGAACTGAATAATGATTTCAGTTGCTTTGGCCTTGAGACCTTTGCCGCTGCGCAGGTAAAACGGCACGTCCTTCCAACGCCAGTTGTCAATGTAGACCTTTAGCGCGGCGTACGTTGGCGTTTGCGAGCCGTCTGCTATGCCTTCTGCATCAAGATAGCCCTCGTATTGAGCGCGCACAGTTTGGGTGCCCAACCGAGAATGCGTAATGGGGCGCAAAGATTGTAAAACCTTGACCTTCTCATTCCGCACAGCGTCTGCTTCAAAACTGGCTGGCGGTTCCATTGCCGTAAGTGCAAGGAGCTGCATGAGGTGGTTTTGGAACATATCACGTAGGACGCCAGCGCTGTCATAGTAGCCAGCACGGGTGCCAACATCTACTGACTCGGTTGCGGTAATTTGCACATGATCGATGAAGTTGCGATTCCACAGTGGTTCAAAGATCGTGTTCGCAAAGCGAAAGACCATGATGTTTTGCACGGTTTCTTTCGCAAGGTAGTGATCAATGCGATAGATTTGGTCTTCTTCTAGATAGCTGTGTAAATCACGATTGAGTTGCTTAGCTGACTCTAAATCATGTCCGAATGGCTTTTCAACAATCACGCGCTTGAATCCGGCATCAGATTTTTGTACCATGCCGTGCTCATGCAGTTGCTGCGCAACGCTCGTGAAGAAGCGGGGCGCAATGGACATGTAATACAGACAGTTACCAAGATTACCGTCGCCGTCTAAGACTGCGATTTTGAGTCGGTCAAAGGCCTTGTCATCATCAAACACGCCGGAGACATAGCTAAGCTTTGGTTCAAACTCAGCCCATTGGTCAGCATTCCAGACCTTGGCAAACTTTTCAGCATGGCCACGTAAAAACGCACGATATTCGTCATCAGAGTAGTCACTGCGCGAATAGCCAATGACCCGTGTGTTTTCTGGCAACCGGCCTTTTTGATACAGGCTGAATAAGCCGGGTACCAATTTGCGGCGGGCAAGGTCACCAGAGCCGCCAAAAATGACGATGGTGGTGGGGAGGGAGTCTTTCATAAT
>JAHDBS010000033.1:5823-18749 GCA_020630225.1 Anaerolineales bacterium
ACCTTCTTAACCGCATGCCCGCCAAATTGTCCACGCATGGCAGACAGCATTTTGGCCCAATATTGCTCGTTGTCGCGGCTGGCGAAACGCATTTGTAGGGCTAATGCAATGACTGGCGTTGGCACCGCTTGCTCAATCCCGTCGATGACGGTCCAGCGACCTTCGCCGCTGTCAGGGACGAAGCCGTCTAAGTTGGTTAGGTCTTGGTCTTCAGAGAGCGCGTTTGCGGTTAGGTCCAACAACCAAGAACGGATGACACTACCAAAGCGCCAGATTTGCGAGATTTGGTGCATGTCTAGTCCAAATTCTTCTTTGTGACGCATGAGATCAAAGCCTTCGGCATAGGCCTGCATGATGCCATATTCAATACCGTTGTGGACCATCTTGACATAATGCCCAGCGCCATTTGGGCCAACGTGGCCCCAGCCTGAGTCTTTGCCCGGTGCGAGCGTTTCGAGAGCGGGTGTCAAATAACCAACGGCATCATCGGAGCCGCCGACCATCATGCTATAGCCTTCAGCCAAGCCCCAAACACCACCGCTGGTGCCGACATCAATAAAAGCAAGACCGTGCTTGTTGACTTCTTTTGCCCGTGCCATGGTTTCTTTGAAATTGCTGTTCCCGCCATCAATAATGATGTCGCCGGGGTCTAACAATGTTTTGAGGCTTTCAACTGTCATTTCAGTTGGCTTACCAGCAGGCACCATGATCCAGCAGGCGCGTTTTTCGCCAGTGAATTTACTGACTAGCTCTTCCAATGAATAGGCTGGGATCAGACCAACTTCTTCTGCGAGCGCATCGGTTGGTTCGGGATAAAGGTTGTAACCAATCACGGTGTGGCCGCCAGCAATGAGACGGCGGGACATATTGCCGCCCATCTTGCCTAAGCCAATCATGCCGATTTCCATAATAGATAAGTCTCCTGTTTGAGTTTGAGTGGTGGGCACACTATAGTGTGTCCACGTCATAATTTTTGTTTTTAGTGTTGGCCTTCACGCCGCATAATCATTTCGACGGCATCCATCAACTCTTGGGGGGTGTCCACAATTTGGTTGTCTGGAAGCAAGCCACTTTGATGAATACGCTTATGCGTGAATGGAGTGGTGACCGCGATAGTGTGCGCCCCAGACCGAATTGCCGCTTTGACGCCGCTTGGCGAGTCTTCTAATGCCAAACAGTTTTTAGACAATACTCCCAGCTTCCGCATCACTAAGTCGTAGATTTCAGGATCAGGCTTGCCTTCTTCGACATCATCACGCGTGGCAACAAAGTCAAAATATTGGCGTAAATCTAAGACGTCGAGCACGCGATTGGCTTGTTCGCAGTGTGACATTGTGGCAAGCGCGACTTTGCAGTTTGCTGCGCGCACTTGCTTTAGAAATCCAATTGTGTGCGGCCAACGGTTGTCTAGCAGTACTTGTGGATCTTCAATAAGCGCGTGATAGTGTTTCAGGCGCACTTGGACAAAGGCTTGCCAAGGTTCACTTACGCCAAGCTCTGGCAGCAGTGCCGTTGACTTTTCAGTCAAGTCAAAGCGTTCCATTAGCGCCGTCGCAACTTGATAACGCGGCAAGCCCACAACGTCTTTGAACGCTTCCACAACCGCCGCGACCTCGATGTCACGCGGACAGAGCTCTTTGGCAGCGCGCGCATAGGACAGCGCTTTGAGCTTCTCGGTCTGGACGAGCGTACCGTCTAGATCAAAAACAACAGCTTGGATCATTTAGCCCGCTAGCTTGCTAAGCGCTGCATCAACATCTGCGCCGAGATTGATGCGCAACATGCGCCGGTTGTTGTCGATGAGTGCTTGGGCATCGCCTAATGCCTGCGCATTTTTGAGAACATCAAATCCCATGGCACTGGCGTCTTTGCCAGCTTCGTCTGGAATAGCGATGTCAGTCGCGGTTTGGGACACTAATTGGATGAAGATCCCGTTGCCAGCGTCACCTTTGTGTAGTTGACCGGTCGAATGCAAGAACCGAGGGCCATAGCCAATGGTGGTCGCCAACTTGTAGGTGTCGCGTAACGCTAGCCTGATGGCTTGTAAGGCAGCATCGGTTGCTGCAGTTGGATGAATGTAAGCTTGAATAGAGACATAGTCGCCAGCTTGATGTTGGTCACGCACGAACGCATCAATGTCGGCTTCAGCAAGCGCAATGCTTGGTAGTTCTGGTAGTTGTCCGCTGTCTGCATAGGCTTCAATCATTGAACGGGCGGCAATTTTGGCTGATTCAACATTTGGCTGATCAAACGGTTGGATCTTGAGGCTGGCGCCTGAGACGGCGGTTGCAAACATCCAAAGGAAAAGTTGGCGTGACAAGTCATACTCACTGCGCAAGCGTAATCGGACGACTGGGTGCCCAGCCGCTCGCAAAGCTTCGATGGCAGCGTCTTGGCTGTCGTCACCATCTAAACGAAGGTGTACAAATAAGCGGTCCGTTCCATAAGCGCTTAGGGCACCAAGGTCTTCTCCGGTCACTGGCAAAATGCCAACGCCATCTTTACCAGTACTTTCGGCAACCAGTTGTTCTGCCCAGTCGCCAAAGCCGGCAATTTCGTCAGAGGCAACAAGGGTGACCTTATCCACACCTTGGTTGGCGAGTTCGCCCATAATGACGCCTAGTTCTAGACCGGGGTTGTCTTCAGCGGCGGCACATGCACAGGCGGTTTCAGCGGCGTCTTCCATGAAGCGTTTCAAATCGATGCCAACTAAGCCTGCTGCCACCATGCCAAAGAAAGAAAGCGCAGAGTAGCGCCCACCAATGTTAGGGTCGTTGATAAAGGTTTCACGGAAGCTGTACTTTTCAGCCAAGGTGACGAGCTTGCTGCCAGGGTCTGTGATGGCAATAAAGTGATTGCCAACAGTGTCCGCTCCAACGGTCGCGGCAATTTGATTGTAAAAATACTTGAAAAACGAGAGCGTTTCGGCTGTGCCACCAGACTTGGTCGCCACGATACAAGCGGTCTTGCTGAGATCAAGCTTGGCTTCAAATTCTGCAACTCGCCCAGGGTCTGTACTATCTAAAACATCCAGTTGCAATTCGTCTGCTGATCCAAAGGTCTTGAAAAATACCTCTGGCGCAAGGCTGGAGCCGCCCATTCCCATCAATAGCACATTCGTGAAGCCTTCTGACTTAAGTGCATCTCGCAGCGCTGTAATCCGTTCGACTTCTTTAGGCATATTCTCTGGTGAATGTAGCCAACCTAGCCGATTGGTGATTTCAGTCGGATCTTCTTTCCAGACCGTATGGTCGTGATCCCAAATGCGGGTCACAACGTTGTCTGCTTGCATTTGCGCAAGCGCTGCATTGATGCTGTCTTCGTATTTGCCAAGGCTGGCTTTGAGTTGGGTATGAGTGCGACTCATTGAGTTCTCCTAATTAGCTATAACTAGTTGTCGTGTAAAGACCTGAATTTCTTATGTATTTAGTAGCAATTGCCCTGCGCGTGCTGCGCCAAGTAGCGCTGCTTCTGGTTGGTTAATGACTTCAATTGGAATGTCTCGCATGAGACCTTCAAAACGACCCTTGCTAAAGAATGGTTTTAGAAAAGTATCCGACTGTAAACGATCGATGATGCGTGGCGGAATACCGCCGCCCAGATAAAGCCCGCCCGTCGCTAAGAAGGTAAGGGCAAGATCACCAGCTTCTGCGCCAAGAATAGATACAAACATTTCCATTGTACGTTCAGCTAGCGCACATTTGCCTGCCGCTGCGGAAATGATTGGCGTCCGATCTTCAGCGTTAGCGAGCTCGGCGGTTAGCCAGTCTGGCTCTGGAGCGAAGTTACGAGACTTCAAGTAGTCATAGATGTTGGGAATACCCATGCCAGAGCAAACGCGCTCGGTACTTACATGTTCATACTGTTGATATAAAAAGTTCAGCAATCCGAGTTCATCTGCATTAGAAGGAGAGAAGTCCGCGTGCCCACCCTCAGATGGGTAAGGGCGATAGCGACTGCCATCCCAAGTTAGGTAAGCTTCGCCAAGTCCTGTTCCTGGTGCAATGACAGCAATGCTTGTTTGCGCAATCCGCTTGCCAGCATTGAGTGTAATTGTTTCGGCATCCGTTAGGATCGGAACTGCATTAGCGATTGAGACAAGGTCATTCAAAAGGGCAACCTTAGGAATAGTGAACGTCTTTTGAATATCTGTCTCGCTTTCGTACCAGCTCAGATTCGTCAACTGCGCAGCGCCATTAACAACTGGTCCGGCTAGGCCAAAGGCGGCAGCTTCAATAGCGTCTGGCTTAGTTGCGTCTAAAAACTCACGAATGATGTCCTTAAGTGAACTGTAGTCTGCGCTAGGAAAGCGTTGTTTGTGAAGTGGGGTGCGTAGGTCTGTATTAGCGTCATATAAGGCTAGTACAGTTTTAGTGCCACCGATATCTCCGGCTAGAAGCATTTCTTTAATCTCCAGTAAAAGTTTAAGCGAATTTTGGCAGGTGAACTAACCGCTAATGCGCTGTTTTACTAATTGCATAATACTAAAAACAGTCTCTAAAGTGACAAATACAAGCGCTCAACATCATTTGTTTGCGTAAACGCGCATCAAACCTTAGATGTAAAAGGCTTAGAGAATGTTACATTTATGAGTTTCTTATTGTCTTACGGATATGAATTAGTTTGTTGGGTTAGGGTGAAAAGTTTACTTTTTGTTTTAGTAATCTGTAATATACGCCCAGCCTGATACTGAACGAAGTGTTTGGTTTAAGACCATTGCCTTACCTATAAATATGTACAATTGCGAAAAGATGAGACTGTGGTATTGTAGATAGTTGAAGGTATTGCTCAAATTGCCTTGTTTAGCGCTAAATCCAATTGTCATTGAATCAGTGCCTTTGGTTCAGATTGTTTATTAACTTGTCAGAAATGTCGTCAGAATCGTATGATGTAATTAGAGTGTTAGTAAAACTAACTTCGCTCAAACAATTGTTTGTAATTAGACACAAAGAGGTATGTAACAATGAGTAACGGTAACGAACAAATGGACTGGCAGGTAAAACGACGCCTTAGAGCTTTAGAGCTAAAAGAAGCTGGTTGGACACAACGCCAAATTGCGATCGAACTTGGCGTCACAGAAGGTGCAGTAAGCCAATGGATGAAAATTGCACGTGAAAACGGCAAAGATGGCCTTATTCCATCTGCCCGCCGTCGTCCAATGCCAGGGCTAAATATGTCCCAGTTGCAGCGCCTGGCTGCGTGCTTGGATTATGGCGCCCGCTCTTTCGGTTTCGATGATGACTCATGGGACCGCGATCGGTTCCTCTGGTTGTTAGAAAACAAGTTCAACATTCGCGTCGAAAATGGAGAAGTGTTCATCGAGCATTAAATCGATCAGGCGCTATTGGGTTGCACTGCCCATCGATCAGTGCATAACTAATTACACAGTCAAAATGCGACCTCTGTAGAGGTCGCTTTTTCTTTAAGTTGGGTAAAATCTGGAGCAGTATGAATGAAATCCAATCCTTTGGCACTGAGCTTTATTTTGAGCAATACGAATTCAATGTGAAGCATCAGCTTTGCAATTCTGACTGTGAGTCGCTAACTGTTGGCGAGCTTTGTGAACTGGCAGATGTTCCAGTCACAGCTATTAGTGAGTTGCACTTAGGGTACACAGAGGCACCGGGTAACCCTGCGTTGCGCGCCATGATTGCCGAAGCCTATGCGACTGCTGAAGCAGATGATCTCATGATTTTGGGCACGCCGATTGAGGGAATCTACCTAGTTGCACGCACAATGCTTGCCCCAGGTGATGAAGTTATTGTGCTTTCACCCGCATATGATGCTCTCATTAATATGTTTGCGCATATTGTGGGCAGCGATAATGTCATCCGCTGGAATTTACAGTCCACTGGTCAGGAATGGACGTTGGACTTAAATGCGCTTGAGGGTCTGATTACGTCGAAAACAAAACTCGTTGTTACAAATTTTCCCCACAACCCAACAGGATACTTACCAACACCGGAGTGGCAAGCCGAATTTACTGCGCTCTTGCGCAAACATGACCTGCCTCTATTCCAAGACGAAATGTATTTTGGGTTAAATCACAACGGCACACCAGAGTTGCCATCTGCGGCTGATGTTTACGAAAAGTCGATTGTGCTTTCAGGGTTGTCAAAAACATATGGCATGCCCGGTTTGCGCTCGGGATGGCTTGTGATCCAAGACAAAGCGTTATATGCCGTAATGAAGAACTGGAAGTTTTACACAAGCATTTGTCCACCAGCGCCAACTGAGTACTTAGCCCAAATCGCATGGCCTGTGCGCGCCAAACTACAGGCGCGTAATCTTGAAATTATTGAAGAAAACAAGCAGTTGATGCGCGCCTTTTGTGAGCGTTGGCCAACGTTGTTTACTTGGCATAATCCGCATGCGGGATCTACTGCAGTGGTGGATGTACATGTGTCTTCTGTGACGGCTTATGCAGATCAGTTAGTGAGAGAAGCTGGGGTGCTAATCCTGCCGACAACATCACTAGACTATGGAGACGGTGCAATGCGGGTGGGGCTTGGCCGTAAAGCATTTGGTGCTGCCCTGGCAGAGTTAGAACAATATTTGAAAGCCAATAGTTAACAGATTTCTAGCAACAATTGATTTAGGATATAGCTATGCAACCACGAATTTCTATGATCACTCTTGGGGTCCGCGACTTGAAACGATCGATTGCGTTTTACAAAGCACTCGGCTTTCCAGAACTTGAACAAGAAAGCGATGATGTGGCCTTTTTTCCACTTAATGGCACTTGGCTTGGTCTCTATGGGCATGACGCCCTTGCAGAAGATGCTGCAATTGCCCCCGCAGGATCTGGTTTTCGCGGCGTTTCGCTTGCCCATAACGTTGACTCTGAAGAAAAAGTTGATGCTGTGATCGCTGAAGCTGTTGCGGCTGGAGCAACAGTCCAAAAACAAGCCGAAAAAGTTTTCTGGGGTGGGTACTCTGGCTACATTGCAGACCCTGACGGACATTTATGGGAAATTGCATATAACCCGTTTGCGTGGGTTGGCCCCAAAGACGAAGACTAAATCGGTTGCAATTGCTTGGCCTGTTTACGGCTTTTATTCTAAGTAGTCTTCTTTGCTATGAAGGTGTGATGTCGTAAGGCTGTCAAGGCCTTCAAAAATCTAAATTCTTATTCCTAATTCTTAACTACATGAGTTTTCTTTCTGTTCCTCCCCAAACACCATATGACTTGAACTTTGAAATTTTTGGCGTTCCAGTTCGTGTGCATCCATTATTTTGGCTAATTGCTATTTTGTTTGGTGGTGCGGGGGGCAACATCACCTATACCTTGCTAGTTGTAGTGGCGTTCTTCGTGTCTATTCTCATTCATGAATTGGGACACTCTTTGATGATGCGCCAGTATGGGCAAGAGTCTTACATTGTGTTGTATGGCATGGGCGGCTTAGCCGTCCCAACATCTTCCGGTGTGTTAGGCGGTCGCCGCGTTGGCGTTGGAACATCCTTAGTAGAACGGATTTATATTTCGCTAGCAGGGCCATTTGCAGGCTTTTTATTTGCTGGCGTTATTTGCGCTTTAGTCTTTGCGCTTGGCGGGGACATCAGCATTAGCTGGCTTTTGGGTGTCATCCCACTACCGAATGCATCGCTTCCTTCAGCGGGATGGGCAGCCAATTCATTGATTGCCATTTTGATGTTTATTAATGTCTTTTGGGGGCTCATCAACCTGATGCCGGTGTATCCATTAGATGGCGGACAAGTGTCTCGCAATCTGTTCCTCTTAGGCGACCCGCATGACGGTGTTAGAAAATCACTGATGTTGTCGGTTGGCGCTGGCGTATTGATGGCAATTGGCGGTGCTGTTGCGTTCAATAGCATTTGGCTTGCGCTTATTTTTGGCCTATTGGCCTTTCAGAGTTGGCAGCAATTGTCAGGCTCTGGGCGAAGTATGTTTTAGGCTAGCATGACGTATCAAGCAGATCGGCTAGCGAATTTTGGCACGTCAATCTTTACCGAGATTGCGGCCTTAGCAGACCAACATCAAGCATTACGCCTGTCGAGCGGTTACCCAAACACGAGCGGCCCTAATAGCCTCATTGAGGCCACAACGGTTGCCATGCAAAAGGGGCATAATCAGTATGTGTGGTCACATGGGGCTGGACCTTTGCGGGACGCGATTGCGCGTCACGAACAACGTTTCTATCAACGTGAGGTCAACCCTGACACAGAAATAACGGTGACAGCCGGCGCAACTGAAGCGCTGTTTCTAAGTGCTATGGCGTTCGTCAATCCGGGCGATGAAGTTATTGTATTAGAGCCATATTTCGAATATTACGTTCCAAATGCAGAAATGGCAGGCGGCGTGCCGCGTTATGTGCCGCTTCGAGCGCCAGATTGGACCTTTGATCCGGATGAACTGGCGGCAGCGTTCAATAATAAAACGAAGCTGATTATGCTCAACACGCCACATAACCCAACTGGGCGTGTTTTTACAAAAGCGCAGCTGCAAATCATTGCTGACCTTTGTCAGAAGTGGGACGTGATTGCAGTGGTTGACGAAGTCTATGAGCATCTTGTCTATGGTGACGCGCAACACGTTCGGTTGCGTGACTTACCAGAGATGGCCGATCGAACGATCACCATCAGTAGTATGAGTAAGACGTTCTCTATGACAGGCTGGCGCATTGGGTGGATTTTGGCTTCCGAAGCGTTGTCAAATGCGGTGCGCTTGGTGCATCAATTTACGGTAGATTGTGCGTCTGCACCGCTTCAGTTTGGGTGTGCAGCTGCCTTGGACTTACCAGATGCATATTACGCCGACCTCGCGAACACTTACGCGCAAAAGCGCGATTTACTGTTACCTACTATTCAACAAATTGGTCTAAAGCCTTACATTCCAGATGCCGGATTTTTCATCATGGCAGATTTTTCAGACTTAGGCTTTAGTGACGATGTCGCGTTTTGTAAGCATCTTATTGAAACGGTTGGCGTTGCAACAATTCCGCCGTCTGCGTTTTTTTCCTCTGGTAATAAATCGCTTGCTAAACAGTGGATTCGGTTTGCGTTTTGCAAAGATGACGCTGTACTTACTGCTGCCTGTGAGCGTCTGATGCAACTTAGCTAAGTCATCAATCTAAATTTACAATTTCCTGATACCCTATTGATATGGCGCATACTCATGAATTCGCTGTGATTGGTTTAGGCCGATTTGGCTCATCACTCGCACTTACATTGGAAGAGCACGGGAACTACGTGTTAGGCATTGATGATCGCCTTGAGATTGTCCAAAGCCTTTCAAATAGCTTGACCCACGTTGTCTCGCTTGATGCAACCGACGACAACGCCTTGCGTGGCGTCGATATTGCGCATTTCAATACAGTCGTAGTAGCGATTGGTACAGACTTTGAAAGCAATCTGCTCATTACGGTTGCGCTTAAGCAGCTAGGTGTGAAGCGCGTTGTGAGTAAAGCCATCAATGCGCGCCAGCGTGATATTCTGCTCCGGGTTGGTGCCGACCGCGTAGTATTGCCCGAAATGGAAGCGGGTGAACGTCTAGCGGTTGAATTAGTGACTCCAAATTTGTTGGAACGTTTCCCAATTAGTCCTGGTTACAGCATTGCTGAAATTTCAGTCCCTAAGAAATTTATTGATGTGCCGTTGGCAAAATCAAATTTACGGGGCACCTATGGCATCAATGTCTTGGTAATCAAGCGCGACAAGGAAATTATTACCTCTCCCGGCCCCCACGTCCGTTTACATGCGGATGATCTTGTTGTTGTCTTAGCGCAAGACAGCGATATTGAACGTATTTCAGATCTTTGATCAATGGCCAAACGCCACTCAGCCAAATCGCGGCTAAAGCAGTATGTACAGCATACTGCTTCTGATGCGCACGATAAACGTCCACTCTCCATTGCAATTCAGCTCGTTTTTGGATTAGCTTTTCTTATTGCGATTGGGAGCATTGCGTTATACCTCTCAAGCCTCACCACAGCTTCGCCGCTTACCTTTACCGAAACAGTGTTTACGGCTGTTTCCGCATTGACCGTAACCGGACTTTCCCTCATTGTGCCAGCGACTGACTTGTCATTTTTAGGCAAGATCGTCTTGCTGATTCTGATTCAAATAGGTGGGGTGGGGTTCATGTTCATTACAGTGATCTTGCTGCGGGCACTGGGCCGGAAAGTGCATTTGCGCAATCGCTTGGCGCTGACAGATTCCTTAGGGCTGGATTCACCAGCGGAAATCATGAGCTTGCTTCAACGGGTTTTCATCGGTGTACTGATGATTGAAGGCGTGGGTGCTTTGCTCCTATGGATCAATTGGCTCCGTTACTTCTCGCCGCTTGATGCGCTTGGCTATGCGATCTTTCACTCTATTTCGGCGTTTTGTAATGCAGGCTTCGACTTGTTCAATGGCGCAGTTGACAAGTATGGTCAGCCGTTTGAAGGCATTCCTAACGACAATATCTCCTTAGCAATTATGGGCGCCATCATTCTGATTGGTGGGCTTGGGATTCCTGTTATTGCTGAATTGCTTGACTGGCGTGACCGGCGTCGATACAGCGTCAATACGCGCGTCACCATTTGGATTGTCATTGGCCTGACCATATTTGGCTGGGTTGGGATCTTTCTGTCAGAAGCGTTCCGTGGCGGGGTGCTAGCAGACTTGTCGTTGGGTGACCAACTCATGCGGGCGTTGTTTCAGTCTATTTCCAACCGGACAGCTGGCTTTGCTGGGCTGCCGCAGTTTGGCCGCTTGCAAAGTGCGAGTACGCTACTCATTATGGGCATGATGTACATTGGCTGTGCCCCAGCCTCTATGGGCGGTGGGATCACAACTGGCACGTTCTCTGTGTTGCTGGTGTCACTGCGTAGTTATGCGCGTGGTGAGCTGAAGGCCACTGTGTTTGGGCGCACGATTGATCGTGACACGCGCCAACGCGCAGGGGCGATCCTGACGATCTCAGTGATCCTGGTATTTTCTGCAACTTGGCTATTAATCTTGACGCATCCGCATTTGACGTTAGAGCAAACAGTATTTGAAGTTGTCTCAGCCTTCGCGACGTGTGGGCTTTCCTTAGGGGTAACTGGAGAGTTCAACGCCTTTGGCCGAATTGTCATTATGCTACTGATGTTCTGGGGGCGCTTAGGTCCAATGACTGTGGTCCTTGCAGTCACCCAACGTCAAGACAATACTACGCATCTAATTCAGTATCCAGAAGAAGCCATTCTAATTGGATAGCAGCGCCGAAAATTCATCTCTGACGTCAGGATCACCTGCACTATAGGCAAAGGACTAGAAAGTTCTCGGTCAAAAGTCGTATAAAAACTTCCCCTTCTGGCCCGATCCGCAAAATTCCTCTAAATCGTATTCTTTAGTCATCAAGCAAACAACACCGCGTTACTCAACATAACGCGGCAGAATGACTAAGGAGAACATCTGATGAATAACAAAACACTTTCCATGCGCTTTTCAAGCCTGATGGTCGCAACGTTCTTGGCTTTCTTTGCGGTGCCATTTGCGCAACCAGCTCATGCAGCCATGTGTGAAATTATTGAAGACGAGACTGGCTACTATGAAGTGTGCGACGACGAAGACGGTTACTCCGAATATGTTGAAACAGAAGAAGGGTGGTCGGAATATGTTGAAGACGCTGATGGCAATGTCATTGTTGATGAGCAAGGCACGTGGGACGATGTTGTATTAGAAGATGAGCGTGATTTCTTTGCTGACGACGAAGACTTCTTTGATGATGAAGAGTTCTTTGGCGACGAAGAGATTGATCCAAATGATGATGGGTACTTTGACGATAATGCTGACTCAGCACCAGAACAAAACTATACCGATAGCGACTTAGCGGACAATAAGCTGGGTAAAACACCAGCAACACCGGGCGCACAACCTTGGATGGTCGCTCAGGTGGCCGCTGGTGACAGCAATGCTTACACTGGGCAAGAATGTGGCGGTTCACTCATTGCCGCCCAATGGGTACTGACGGCAGCGCACTGTGTTGAAAACATGAGCCCAAGTGACATCAACATGGTTGTGGGGCGGCATACGCTAAGCTCGAACGAAGGGGAACGCATTGGCGTGGCGCAAATCATCAATCATCCCGGTTATGCTGCCTCTGGCGGAAATGATCATGACATCGCCTTGATCAAGCTAGCACGCCCAGCAACGGCTGGGACGCCAATTGGGCTAGTGACTGCTGCTACAACACACTTAGACAATCCTGGTGTTGTGGGCAAGGTAACCGGTTGGGGGCAAATGGGCGAAAATGATGAGCGCTACCCAGATGGTCTGCACCAAGTTACAGTGCCACTGATTTCACAAGACAAGTGCAAGACTCAAAACGGTGCAGATGCAATTACGCCGGGAATGATCTGTGCTGGGTTAGATGCTGGTGGCCAAGACTCTTGTAAAGGTGACAGCGGTGGCCCGCTGACAGTGTCAAACGACAGCGGAACAGGCCAAGTATTGGCTGGCGTTGTAAGCTGGGGCATCGGCTGTGGCGCGCCAAACAGCCCAGGTGTGTACACTCGCGTAAGTGAATACACGAACTGGATCCAGCAAAACATGAAGTAATGAGACTGCAAGTCTAGTATTTACAAAGGTCATCCTTAGCGGGTGGCCTTTGTTATTTAATGTGAGCAATATAAGATGCGATGAACTTGTATTTGTACAACGCATGGTGGTTTTCGGGACGCGAATTTAGCGAATGGTGCGAATGGGGATTGATGAGCAGAGGTTTTCAGGGTTGTTATTTAGCCACAGTTCTGGATAAGAGCGGGGCATGTCGCTTTGGGGACGCGAATGCAGCAAATGAAGCGAATTTGCGTGAAAAAAACCACTGAAATTACCTAGAAACATAGACTTCTAAAATATCTTATTCAGAAGTCAGGTTATGTATGTCTCTGGAAGGTCGCTAACGAAAGGTGTGGAAATCTAGATGGTGAGCAAGCGCT
>JAHDBS010000033.1:18759-21703 GCA_020630225.1 Anaerolineales bacterium
GTTCTGGATAAGAGCAGGCCATGTCGCATTCGCGTGAAAAAAACACTGAAATTACCTAGAAACACAGACTTCTAAAATATCTATCTAGGATTCAGGTTATTTATATATCTGGAAGGGCGCTAACGAAGAGTGTGGAAATCTAAGTGGTGAGCAAGCGCTTTGCTGGTCAAAGTCTCTTGTTCCAATAAGAGCTTAGCAACACGCCCGATAGCGGCCCATGCGGTTGGCGTGGAGAGCATATTTTTAGTGCGTTCTGTGAGCCATACTAAAAACGCTTGGCATTCTGTGTCGCTATCGGTGATGTCTAGGGCGAGCTGTTCGGCGCTGTCTAGGTCGCGGTGACCAAATTGGGGTGAGTTAGAAGGCCACATCAGCGCTTCGACAGCGACCCCAGCGAGAGTGACAATAATTTCTGTCTCAATAGCGTAACGTCGCGTAATTGGGTCGCTACGATCTTGCTGGAGCGGGCTGTCGATAAATTTTGTGTGCGCCGGAACGTCACCGTCATCCACAATTGTGACGTAGTCGAAGTGACGGCCAAGTATAAGTGCTGCAACAACATGGCCTGCCTCGTGAAAGGCAAGCCGTTCTAAGTGTGCGGTCACAAAATGTCTAGGTCACGTAAGAGTTGGGCAGCGCCGCTTGGCTCTTTGGCCTGATAAGCAGACATGCCAGCGTTGAGCGCTGCTTCAACATTGATTTTGTTGTCATCAATAAACAAGATGCGGCGCGGGTCCATGTCCAGCAGTTCAATTACGCGCTTATAAATACTTGGGTCGGGTTTGACTGCGCCCATTTCGTGCGATGCGAAAATGACTTCGAAGTAGTCAGTCAAGTTGGTTTCGCTTACAACACGCGGCCAATAGACAACGTTCATATTGGTCAATGCCCCCAGTCGATAGGTATCTTTTAGGGCAATTAGCAGGTCTTCAGCACCGTCATAGGCGCCTTGCAGCCAGTCACCCATTTCAGATAAGAACTGACGGGAGTCGATGGTTAGTTGTAAGTCCTTGACGACACGCTCTGCAAATTCCTCAACAGGAATAAGCCCAGAGTCAAATTGATGGACTGCAGGTGAATGTAGCCAGCGTTCCCAGAGCTTTTCTTCGTCAATAGCCGTCTGGGTAAACTGTGTCAAATGCTTGATGCCTTCGAATTTGACCAGTACGCCAGCCATATCAAACAGAATAATGTCATAGTTAGTGGGCTTGGTCTTAGTCACAATTGGTGTGAATGCCAGCGGTTCATCTGGGGTTGATGTTGGCGGCGTAAACCCGCTCGGCCCAGCGCTGTCATCATTGTCGTCGTCACTATCATGATCTCGCAATTTGAGCAGCGCGTAAGTTGTACCCGCACCGAATGCAAACCCAAGCAATAGCAATCCGAATGAAAGCCACCATGGCACATTAATTGGTAAGGCGGCCGCTTCTTCGCCAGCAGCGTCCTCAACTACGTTTGGCGTAGGTGTTGCTTCTGAGAAATTCGCTTCTGCTAACGATGTGGCTTGAATATCTTCGTCACTGAGACCAGGTTCGGTTGGGTCTAGCGCAATTGTTGGTTCAATTTCGGCGACTTCTTCAACCACAGCGTTTTCATCGATAACGGTCTCTGCATATTTCAGCAGATCTTCTGCTGTGGTGCCTTCTTCGTCGGCTAGCGAGCTAATCACGAGTTGCTGACCAGCGTAGAGCAAGTTGCCATCAATGTTGTTGAGGGTTTGTAACTTTTGTAAACATTCAAAAGTTTCACCACAAAACTGGATGGCAATGCTTACTAAAGTGTCTCCGGGCTCAACAATGTAGTATTCACGCCCTGCAATTGGGCCAATGACAATTTCTTCGTCGAGGTCCAAAACATTGTCGTTTGGACCCATATCATTGAGCGATTTCAAGGCCTCTACACAAGCAACCGTTGGACCACACACTAAGCTAGCAAGCCGAATGAGCGAGTCGCCCGACTGCACAGTGTAGTAAGCAAAACCATCTGCGCCTGGTGTTGGGACTAAAAATGGGGTGGGCACAATTGGCGCTGCCACTTGAACGCCGCCTTCGGCTGCTTGACGGGTTGCAGCGAGTTGCGCAGCATAAAGTGCATGGTCAGCCGTTGGTAAGGCTTGGGGAGTTGGACCTGCAGGTTGTGCACCTGCTGGCGGCGCTGCAGCAGGTGCGGCGGCGGCAGGTGCGGAAAAGACAATGCGTGTTGGCACCGCTGTCGTGCGGCCTGTGGCGATGAGTGACATATCATCGACCCACCATTCAAAAGCTTGCAGGCTACGCAATTCCATAGTCATGGTGGCCTGCGAACTGCCAGGAACAAAGTTTACAGACAGCTGACGCCAACCAATTTCGGTTGGTTGGTAGCCAGAGTCTTGAATTTTCATCGTCGGTTCATTGATTTTCAAGCGATGTTCCGCTTGTGGATTCTCTGACCGAACCCAAACTGAAAAAATGTACTCAGCCCCAGGTGTCAGCCCATACAACGTTTGTGACATGGTGAACCAAACAGATCGTTCATAGCCAATGGCATGCATTGCTTGGCTCCCACCATGGGTAACATCGCTAACCATGCGGGTTTCGGGCGCTTGCCAATTCGCAGACTGGACATCGGCACTTGTGGCAGTGCCATACCAAAGGTCCCAACCGTTGGGGACATCATTGTTTGGCCCCCAAGCATATGCGCCTTGTTCAAACCCAGGATTCTGGAATAAGTTCTGCTGAGCGTCAGGCGCAGCAGAGACTGCTTTTGATCCAATGGCGGTCAAAAGAAAACTTAGACAAAAGAATAATAAAAACGAACGAAATTTCATTACCTAAATTATAGCTAGACATTTGCTGGTTATGGTTCAGATATCCTAACCGATGGGCTTCCAATGTTTACGCGTTTGGCAACGCTGCCATTTAGAAATCTGGGCGATATACTGATTTGAAAGTTGGACAAATACTAG
>JAHDBS010000468.1 GCA_020630225.1 Anaerolineales bacterium
AGCTTTATTTCTGAGCTTACAAATTGCTGTGGATCAGTCGCTCCAGCACGCGTGTCATATACATCAGTCAAGAGATACGCCATCTGGATGCGCTTGAACTCACTTGTTGGCAACAATAGCGCCTCGTTCTGATGCGCGCGAATGTAGTCCGTCATCGCAATTTCAACTTGGCTAAACTTCCATTCCAGTCCATCCATCGCCTGCACGGCAGGAATAACGCGCAGGTGATATACCCCCACTTGCCAAATTGCGAACACACATAGTGCCGCCCACAGCAGCTGACGTTGCGTTGAAAAGATCTCCAATAGCCAAGCGACCCCAATCGCGGCAAACACAACGACCCAAACCGCAGCAACCGACATCCGATTTGCCGAGGGATCTACGCCCTCTACTGCAATTAGGTCTGGGACAAGCATTGCTAGCATCAAACTTAGGAGAAAGACTAACCCTAGCTTGCGCCGATTGCGAATCACAAAAACGAGTGCGCAGACAAACCCAATCATGAGGAGCGGGGTCAACAATGGCTGCGTAGACTGAGGCTGGTAGCCATTTGTCCATGACCACCCTAACATGCCAATCTGACGTACTAGTTTCTGCCAAAACAAAAACCAAGCGTCGTCAAATGTCCACAGGAATTGCCCAGCCGACTGATCCGTCCGCGCTGAAAATGTGTATGGATAGCGGATAAATAGAATCCACTGCGGTAAGGCGACCAAAGCTGCCGTTGCACCTGTTACTAACAAACCTTTCCAATTCGCTAGCCAGCGCCGCCAGTTGAAGACAGCATCCGTAAAGACAGCAAACGCCAACGCAATCGGTAAAAATCGCGCCACAATATAGGCGTATTGCGTTAGCCCAACCACTGCTCCGGCTAGCAAGAAGGACTGCCAACGTTGAGTCCGTAACCCATGGAAAAGAGCAGCAACAATAACTAACTCTAGGGCAGGCATCAGCATTCCTTCAAGCCCTAGCAAGCTATACGTGTTGTAATAAGGCAGAATCGCTAAGCTAATGCCAGCAACAGTTGCGGCACGCCAAGCAAAATTCCGATTGAATCCACGCAATACTTCATGTAAAGCAATATAACTCAGCGGCGCGAGCAATATCCCGCTCAGCATGGTCACAATTTTGAGCGTAGTAACAGTTTGTCCAAAGACAAGGAAAACGGGCGCGTGAAGATAAATCAGCAGCGGATGCGGCGCAAACTGGTGATAGACATAGAACGACCACACATTGTGACGTAAAAAATCAACAGCATGAATACCAAGCCGCGCCGCATCCCCATTAACCAACTCAGGGTAGCGCCACAAAGCAGCACCATAGCTAACTATGCTGAGAAAAAAGAGACAGAGAAGCGTGACTCGAAAGCGCGACATGACAATAGCCAATAATCAACGGTCAAGACTCAAATGTCAATATACAGTTGGTGATAGTTAGAGATTTGCGCGGCGGCGGAACAAAACCAAAGCGCCAATAAAACCAATACTGGCGAACATGAACCATTGAATGGCATAACCCAAGTGCGGGCCGTCATCTAGCTCAATAGAGGTTTGATAAATTGGGTAATTTGTAGGCGCATCTGCGGCGCGTTCGAATTCCCATTCGAGGTAATACGGTAAAACGTTTAGTCCAGTTTGCTGTGCTAAGCGCTCAACATCAACCGTTTGCCATTGGTCACGTCGATCGGTAGTGGCTGGTGCCCGTAGTAAATCTGGGAGTTCTTCGTCGTACAGAATAAAGCCACTAAGGGTTTGCTGACCTGTTGGAAGCATCTGGGCCCGCGACACGTAGTCGCGTTCTTCATTGCTAACCCAGCCTGCATCGACAAACAGCACCGCGTCTGAGCCTTGAATAGCAAACGGTGCGGCAAGATGGTGCCCAGGAAATCCGTTGCGGGAACGAATGCCTAACAGAATATTTTCATCAGCAATGAATTCACCGGTCACGGTAATCCGCGCATACTCACTCAGTGCAGGTTCGGCTGGATCTAATTCAATCGGTGGTAAGGCTAAGGCCTCTTGTACAATCCGGTTCGTTTCGCGGCGCTCACCAAGCCGGTTCAATTGCCAAATGCCGAGGGGAATACAGGCAATTCCAAAAAGAATTGAAATAATAGCAAGTGAGGTATATGCACGATAGCTCATCAGCAGTTAGATTGCATCCTGTGCTAACGCACCAAACGATTGCACTTCCGTGCGGAACTCTTCTACTTTTACGCGCTGCAACACAAGAATTGCAATGAGTAAACCCACGCCTTCAACTGCAAATACCAGCCCATAAGCCCACGCCGATGAAGCGCCCATACTTGCGAACAAGTCATGCAACCCACCACCTGCTAAAGAAGCAGGACCTTTAGCAAGAGCTTGAACGACTGTCCAAACCCCAACAAACAAACCTGTATGCGCCGCCGAGGTCATATCCATCATCAGGGCAACACCACCGACGGTGAAGAACCCAGAGCCAAACCCTAGCAAGAAAATCCAGACGGGAACAATGGCTGGTTGACCAAGAACGCTTGCCGTAAACAGTAAGCCAAACGCGACCACCATCAGAGAGCACCCAAATAAGGTGACCCATTTTTTGCCACGTTGCGGAATTAGCCACATACCACCAATTAGCATTGCTGTAATCACCCCAATGCCAAGGTAGGAGTTATAGCGCGCGGTTTGCGCAATTGGCAGCCCAAACACGTCGCCCCCGAAAGGTTCCAAGATCACGTCATACATGAAAAAGGAAAACATACTAATAATTAGGAACACAGCAAAGCGCCGCGTCGCATTGTTAGACGCTACCATCTGCAATGCGCTCGACAAGGTGACATTTGCTGTCTCAGCGGGGAGTGGTCCTTCCAACGCTGGTTCTTGGCGAACCACACCGATCAAGGCGAGCAGCAAGGCAAAGCCACTCCCAATCGTAAACAGATTGACCAAGCCATCGAAGGAATATTCAGATAAGGCTATACCTGTGCTAATGCCAGTCACAATAATGCCGACCATTAGCATTGCCCAAACGATGCCGGTCGCAGGGCCACGTGCATCTTCATCGTTAAGGTCTGCAATGAGCGCTAAATACGCAACGCCAGCAACAAAGGTAGATACACCTTCAATTAGGAAGAAGAGAAACCCAAGCAACAAGCGCGTAAAAGTAGGGTCTTCTGCAACCCAGACTGCCACCCACGGGGATAACATGAGCACTACAATGGTGAGTATGGCCCCACCCCAGATATACCAAGTCCGCCGACGACCAAAAATCGGATGCCGGTCTGAGAAAAAGCCAAAGGGGATGGCTAGAATTGCACCGAGATAGTGGCCACCACCAACAAGTAAACTGACATGGAAAAGCTCCATTCCCAACTCGACGCGCATGACACGGTTGAGAACTCCCAGAAAGAGAACAGACAACGCGCCTGCTGCTAATTGGAACAATCCTAAGCGAAAAACTTGTGGTTTAGTCATTAAAAGCTCACCAAATCTATGCAAAACTATGCATTGGTGAAGAATATCACAAACAA
>JAHDBS010000469.1 GCA_020630225.1 Anaerolineales bacterium
TCAGAAAGTTTTTGATAATTTCGAAATTAGCTTTGAGTTGCCCAATTGTCATCCTCGCGGAGGCGGGGATCCATACATATAGGCTGCACATGGTTTCCCACCTTCCCCGACGGGTCGAGGAAAGGACGTGGGAATGACACTCCGAGTTGCCGGAAAAACTCAAGAAAGCTTTTTAAGCACTGTACTTAAATGGGTGTGTGATTTCGGTTCTGAACAGCACTAAGCTTAGCTGGTTCGCACGCCGAAGTTACATGGTCACCAAAGAAGGTTTCGCTTGTGCTCGCTTTGAAATAAGGACTACGCTTCGTCGACCGTTAGCGGTCTAGGCTGCGTGCCGTCTACGTCTGTAAAGCCGTAATCTAAAGCAACTTGGGCAGCCACACAGATCTGCCCTGTTTTTTCCATAATGTTGCTATCCCCAGCAAGCGCGGCAACGGCGCGGCCAATAAACTGCGGCGATTCTGAGTTTGAGAGATCAAAGTGTTCAGCCGCGCGCATGACTGACTCGGTCCGAACCAGACCGGGATAAAGCGAAATGACAGCCACATTATGGTCATGCAAATCATGCGCCATTGTTGCTGCTAACCGATCTGTAGCGGCTTTGGCGACACCGTAAACAACGCCAGCATCGTTTTTCTGGGCTGCAAAGTAAGACGTGTTCACAATCAAACCTGCTTGCTGCGTAATCATCATCTTTGCAGCAAAGGTACTTGCCACATAATGCGCCCGAATTCCAGACTGAAACGCCTGATCCCAGCGACTAGGTGGGGCATCCCAAAAGCCTTTTTCGAACCAAAATTCCGTACCGTCATAGAAATGTTCATAGCCACCCCAGACGTTGTTGACCAGTAAGTCCAAGCGCTCTTGTTCGGCTTGAATTTTCTCAAAAAGCGCGGCAACTTGACCATCATCCGTGTGGTCACACTGCACGGCAATTCCAACGCCGCCTAATGCCGTCACTTCAGCCGCAGTGCTGTGAATTGTGCCCGGCAACCGCCCCGCTCCAGCCCCTTCGGTAACGGTGCGGCCCGTAATGTATACCGTTGCACCTGCTTCCCCAAGACCCAGCGCAATGCCTTTGCCAACGCCGCGGCTTGCGCCGGTTACTAATGCGATTTTTCCAGATAGTGGTTTCATAATATTCTAGGGTCAATAGCCAATGATCAATGATCACTGGCTATTGATAGTTAATCTCCAAGTCAACCTATAAGCCGTGTTCTGTCGTAGTAGGATCATCTATCTGGGACGTCTGTTGCCAGCCGCCTCATGCAGTCTACCCGCGGTTCAATGTAGCGAGCCGCCACTCACCGCTGCTTGACCTTGCTCCGCGTGGGGGTTACCTGGCCGCTGCTGTTACCAGCAACGCCGGTGCGCTCTTACCGCACCGTTTCACCCTCACCTATCCAAGAGATAGGCAATACACTTCTCTGTGGCCCTGTACCGGCGGGTCACCCCGCCCGGACGTTATCCGGCACGCTGCTCTGTGGAGCACGGACTTTCCTCAGTACAGACAATGTCCATACCGCGATCCTCCGGTTGACTTGGGGACTCATAGTTTACGTGTGGGGCAGATAACGGGTCAAGCAACTTGTTCCGTGTAGAATCAAGTTATGTCTAAATGGCGCTTTTATATTTTTACTTTTAGTCTTATTTTGGCTGCGCTAGCTTGCAATGCACCGATTGGTGATGAGTCAATGCTAACCACCGAAGCCATGAATGTTCCAACAGCAGTTCCGGCAACGGCTACGTTCACACCAACGCCACAGCCGGTCCAAGCTGTTTCGGCCGAACTCAATACAACTGAAGAAACCGCAGCACCTGATCCCACATTAGTTCCCACCAATGCACCTGCTGAAACCACGGTAGACACTACGCAAAGTGAAGCAGAACCTACAGAATCAGATGATCTCAGTGTTGCCCCAATTGACAGCGCTCCCGAGCCACTATCTGGGTTTAATGTCGAGACTGTCAGCGTACAACCGGCAAGTGATGGCAGTTGGAACATTGTTGGGCTGGTCAATAATGCATCGGCTGAAGCCTACAGCCGACTAGAACTATCTATTGCTGTCTATGATGCAAATGACACGCTGCTCTTGACTGATTTAGCCGCACCACAGGTCTACAGCATTGCCGCAGGCGAGTCTGCGCCCTTTGCATATAACATTTTTGATGTTGAAAATACACCGCCGCGCGCTGAGGTGTTTGTTACCAATGGTTTCCCAGAAAAAATTTCTCGAGCTGGCTTAGCCGTTGTTGCGCAGACATTGAGCATTGACGAAGACGGTAACATTCACTGCACTGGCGCACTCATCAATAACAATGCGTTTGATGTCACCATCGATCAAGTTGCCGCTGTGGCAATCAATGGCGATGGCACACAGCTAAATTCTGCTCAGGTATGGGCTGTGAATAGCTTCGTCAGCGCTGGTGATGTTACGCCCTATCGCGCTACGATGATTGGGTCAGCAGAAGCCCCACAAGGATGCCAAGTATTTATTGATGCTCGTGAATCCATCACTGAGCCGGTTTCTGGCATTGAAATTGTTGATCAACAGTTCTTAGTAGACACCTTCGGCAATACACACTTAGTCGGAGAACTGCGTAACATCAGCGATATGCCGCTACAAGTACAGCTTGTGGCTGGTCTCTATGATGACGCAAGCAACGTCGTTGATGCTGACAGTCTAAACATGCCGATTACCGTAATGCCAGGTGAAACCGCACCGTTCGATGTGCGCACATTTAGCGCAACGAGCTATAACGATACATTGCGCAGCACCGTAAGCTCAGCCAAAATCTTTTTGGATCAAGCTTGGACCACTATTGGGTCGGAACAAGTTTTGCTAGAAGGCTCCGTGACTAATCAAAAAGACGATAATGGCCTCATTAGCGTAATTGCTACAGTCACAAACACCTCAGATCAGGTTGCAGAATTTACGCAGGTCACAGCCACGCTCCGCAATGATGCTGGCCAAGTTGTTGGCACAGAAACCGTATCCATTTGGGATCCGATATCCCCAGGCAATATGGCTGAAGCAATTATTGATATCATTGCTCCAGCTGGCCTTTCAGCTAGTCAAGTCAGCGCAAGTATTTCAGTCCGCGTGGAACAATAAGTATTATGTTTAAACGAATGTTAGGTGGGGATCAGCGCCGAAATACAAGCGCTGGCACGACGACCAGTGGCAGTAAAGAAACTGTTGTCGCCAATGGCACAAGCTTTAGTGGTGTAATGCGGGTCGTTGGTGACGCCCGGATTGAAGGCAGCTTTGAGGGTAGTTTGGAAGTCAGTGAAACTCTTCGCATTACTAAAACAGCACGGGTTGTTTGCGAATATATCAAAGCAGACACAGTAATTGTGGCTGGCGCTGTAAAGAGTGACATTATTGCCAGCCGCGTAGAAATTCGCAAGACCGGCCAAATTTTCGGCAATTTAGAAACCGATAGCTTAGGAACAGAAGAAGGCGGTTATGTTCGCGGAACCGTTGAATTACGGGAAAAAGA
>JAHDBS010000470.1 GCA_020630225.1 Anaerolineales bacterium
TTTGGCGCAATGACCACGCGACAGTAACCTGCATATGGATTGTTGTTGTAATAATCCTGATGGTAGTCTTCGGCAGAGTAGAAAGTGCTCGCTTCAGTGACCTCAGTTACAATCCGGCTAGGGAAAATCTTAGCCGCCTCAAGTTCTTGAATGACCGCTTCAGCCGTTTCGCGCTGTTCGTCGGAATGGTAAAAGATGGCAGACCGATATTGTGTGCCAACATCCGCGCCTTGGCGATTGAGCGTAGTGGGGTCATGCGCAGTGAAAAAGATTTGCAGCAGTTCTTTGTAACTGGTGACGCTTGGGTCAAACGTCACTTGAATCACTTCTGCGTGATTCGTTGTGCCGGTGCAAATTTGCTTATAGGTTGGGTTGTCAACGTCGCCACCCATGTAGCCAGAAACAGATTTCTCTACGCCAACCACCTTCAGGATCACGGCCTCTACACACCAGAAGCAGCCGCCAGCTAACGTTGCAATTTCTTTCGTTGTCATAATTCATTCACCTACTGATATTTCGTGCAGCGGACGCCAATGTCACGCTGCGGGCTTTCAGTATTAAGAGGTGCACTGAGTAAGATAGCTTACCTAAGCAAGTCGTTAATATGAATGGATAGATAGCGGATGGAGGACGCGCTACGCGCTCAAAGATAGAGGTGAGGAGCTGCCTATGCCAGATTCAGAGCAATGACACACAACTGTACAACCTCTAGCTCCTATCATCTATCTTCTTACCCACTATGTTTCGTCATCAGCTGTCGCAATGCTTTCCGGCGTTGGCGACTAGCTTCCTGCTGCTGCACAATGATTGGCTCTGCGGCGCGATCGGAACATTGCGCCGCGCTTAGCGTACAACGCTCACACGTTTGGTCAATCAACAGCCGCATAATTTTGGGATCATGCATAAAGCGAATGGTGTGATGTAAATCTGGCCCAACGCGGAACCCAACAATCGAGCTGGTAGATTGCCCACTCAGATTCGAGGGTGTGCGTCCAAACCCAATACATAAGAACCGATCCTGTGTATTGAGGAACTCTGACATTTGAACAGAGACTGCTAAGCCATCATCCGTAATATGTGAGCTTTGATCGTTGCTCAAGTCTTCAAGCAAGCGGATTGACAACCAGCGGCGGCAGTAATGCTCATTCAAGCCGATCCCTGTTGGCACAATCAGCTGATTCAGATTCAATTCTTTCGTCAACTGGTATGGATCGCGGTCTGTAGTATGGAACCGCAAGAAATGCAGCTTGATGCCAAAGTATTCAGGAATAACCTGCGCAAACCGATAGAGCAGCGCTTCCGGTGAGACGTCATACTTTTTGAGCATCTTCAACAGTGGTTTATATTCCCACTGTGGCAAGTCAAAGAAAGCCGCAATGTCATTTTGAATTTCAGCTCGCGGAATCAGCATTGCGCCGGCAAGATACGAGGCGCGGAAGTCACCCAAGACTTGCTCAAACGAATCCGCACGTTCAGGCGCATAGGTGTAATTACGCTCTTTGATGTCCAAGACCTTGTAAGCAAGCTCGCGCATTAGCGTGAACTTGCGCTGTGCTAGTGACATTTTGCCGTTTACCAACACCGTTGGGCGAATGCCATCTAAAAAGACCGAGCGATAGTGGGCTAGCTCTGGTTTGGTAACCAAATCGTCATAGTCAGCCACAATCCCGAACTCATCACTTAAGACCTGCTCAATGGTCTCGCAAGAAATTGGCAGTTTCGAAAAGCCATATTGCTTAATGAGTTCAGCAGCCTTTTCTTCTAAGTCTGGAAAGTAGTTCTCATTCAATTCCTGATATGACCGCAGCGCGGCACGCATAAATGTGCTTTCGCGAACATCATAACGACGACCAATTTCAATGAGCGCATGAATGAGTGCACTGGCCTTGTCTGGCTGGCGCGTGAGCATATTCACAATATCTCCCGCTTCAAACCCAAACTCTTCGAATGGGAAGTCCATCAAAATGGTGCTGGAAAGAGCAGTTTCAAGGTGAGCCAAACTTTGCGGCAGCTTAATAGAAACGAGCTCGTCGTATTCCTTATTAAGGACTTGAGCAATCCGCATGATCTTGTCAGCACGTGGATACTTCCGTCCTTTTTCAATTTCGGTTACATAAGAAGGAGACAGCTCACAAGCAGCAGCAAATTCAGACAGGTTGAGACCAACGGCATTGCGGGCTTGCCGCACTTTCATGCCAAAAATAATGTTAACTAAGGCGCTATTCATAGTAGGGAGGTGTATTTTTCGCGCATGCGCAGCGAAAATTCGCGGAAATCCTCTAAATCGGTGTTTTCAGAGCAAAGTATAGCCTATTGCAAGTTGACTCTACTTGAGAGTCCACATAGAATACTTTTAGCGAATATTCGCCAAACAAGATGATTTACTTATAGCGCGATAGCGCAGGTAGCGTAATTATGAAAAAGCAAACTCAACCTAACACAAAGATGCCAGTCGCTATGTACGGTACTGACCGTGAACTTTTTGAAATTGCGCTTCAAGGCAGTCGCCGCACGACAAAAGCTAAGGCTGCAAAACCCAAAGCAAGCTTTCTCGCATTTGCCTCTGGTTCAGCCGCCCACAAACGCGCTGACGAAAAGTAATTCGTTCTAAAATTTTATAGTGACACCCAAACGAGCTCTTAATTAGGAGCTCGTTTTGATTTAAGTTCTTACCAAATCCGCAACATCTGGTTACCGCCACGTTGAAATTCATAGTCAACAGTTTCTATCGCGTATTGCTGACCTTGATGTTCCAATTCAGCAAGCACAGGCGCTAAATGGCGCGAGAGGTGCATCTCTAAATCGATTAAGGGAAAAATCCGCACTTCTTCAGCAACACGCAATAACTCGCGCACTGCCGTAATGTGCAATTCAAGTGAGACATGATTGCTATAAAGAAACAAAAAATGCGAACATAACGCCAGTTCAAATTGATTGTCTACTAAGGGTAAATACGGCAATGCACCAACTTGATATCGATGCTGCAATTTACCAGCGTCGTAATCTACCAGAAACGTTGACATCGTCTGCATACGTTGCGCCCCTAGGTCATCCGGATCTTGAAACTGATGCCAAACAAAATTTTCAGGGCTTGCTTTTAGCTGATCTACAATCGTGTTATAGGTCGCAGCTATTCGCGACTCAATCTCAGTTTTTCTAAATGCGTAGACTGGATCAACCGATAACACGGACTTGCCTTGCGCCGTCATCTCTGCATTGAAACTGGCTGGTCCATCGCTAACACCAACAATCGTTTTGTCTAAGTCGGCATCCGACAGCGCAAACATTAGGCGATATTCTGCTAAGCTGCGCCCCCATGGCACCACCGAGTCAAGTTGAATGGTCATTGTTCTCTCACATAAATTCCGCTATTCATCTCAATCGAGACCGTTGCCTTTGGATATAATTCTCTTATGGCAACAGGAAATACGCTAACCCATTTAGATGAACACGGCAATGCCACCATGGTGGATGTCG
>JAHDBS010000034.1 GCA_020630225.1 Anaerolineales bacterium
AGCCTGTTTCAGTAATTCTGCAAGCAACGACGCTCAATGGTTACCTCCTTGGTAAGAAAAATTTACTAACATACGTTCGATCTGAAATTGATTGTACTTTTGCGGTACAAGTTTTACAACTAAGCTTACCCTTAGGAAGACAACATACTGAGCGGTGCCGTTACCTTCAGCTGCTCGGCATTCGCAATGAGTGTTGCCAGGTCATAACCATACTGCTCGCTAGATGAACAACCCAAACGGGGATAAGCGTCTTCGTTATCCTTACCGTGCAAAATGTGCATCAGCTTTACCATGACGCGGCGAGCCACTTCTTTATTTGTATTCCAAAGCAAAATATAAGCCCCATCATTGAGCGCAAACACGCTATCAGCGGCTCGCATTTCTTTGGTGAGCAATGCGTACGGGGTCACAAGCTTGTCTGACACATACTCAAGTGAAACGACTGTAATGGGGACATTGTTGGCGCGCGCCTGTACTAATTTGTCGAACCAGTCTTGGCGTAAGAAAGGGGCAGACTTTTCACGAGAAAAAGGCGGCACAATTTGTAATTTCGTTTGATGCTTAGCATCTTCTAGATGGGTGTTTGCCAGTGTCAGCAGCTCACCAATGCTTTCCGCCATTTTGGGATAGCTAGCCATCCCTATTGCAGCATGACGCCCATTTTTTTGCAGGAGTTTAGTTTGCAACTTCTGTGCAACCATGAACGGCATGGCTGTATCCCAGAGCAGCACATAAATCTTCTCCTTGGACATAAAGACTTTGTCACGTAGTCGTAGCTCTGTCTCGATTGTGCTGGCATCTTTCAAAGAGATTTCTGCCTCAGTTTCAATAATCAATGCAGAGACGGGGATCTCGTCAGCCCAGGCTTCTGTCAACACAGGGTGCCAAATAGTTTCGAGGTAAGGTTGTACCCGATTTTCATCAATCGAAATCACAATGGATTCGGCACTGTCTTGCTCAGCTGTTTTCATGGCGGTGTCGGCCCGAGTCAGCAATCCGCTCAAGTTAGTGGCATCCAATGGGAAGCTAGAGATTCCTACCGTTGAGGACAGCTCTGTTTTATCGTGAATAACGCGCTGAAGCTTACGTGCAATAGCCGTTGCGGCCCGTGATGGAACGTTCCACAGCAACAGATATTGGCCATCTTTGACTTGCATGACAGCATCTTTGACCCGTAACTCTTGGCGCATCTCTTCCCAAAAGTAATTCGGCAGCGCATCTGAAGTTTTGAAAGACAATACTGACAGGTTTGCCTCACTCATCTTTGCTTCAGATAAATAATGTGCCCAGTCCCGCTCAATTCGTTTTCTAGCAACTTCACGCGATGGGATCACCCCTGGCATATGACTAAATACCCCACTAATGGCAGACAGCATTGCGAACATAGCCCCTAAGGTTGTAATGACAATACCCAATGTGACTGCATTGAAACGGAAATATAGAAGTGCCAGACAAAATAGCGTCGCGCCGCCAAATGCAACTTGCAAGATGGGGAAGACACGACTGCGAATGCGCGCCCCTATTAGCTGAACGGCAAGCAACAACACTAAACACCCAATAATCGCGCCGAGCATCATTAGAATGGTCGTCTGTCGTGAGGTATCTATCAGTTGATTGTCAGAGCGCAGAAACTTGATGAGATCCCACACTAACCACGCCGCAGAGCTATTGCCTTGCCAAGGGCCAAAAACATAAGCAAAGATAGCAAAGACAGTGCTATACAAGCCAATGGTTTCACGGAGACGTTGGGAACGTATTGATGCATTCATATGCAATGTGTCCTTAGTTTTTAGAGTCTAAGTAGCCCTGAATAAGTGCTTGGGCTTCTGAATACCGATATTGAAAAAATAATTGATGAGTCTGATGCACAACGGCTTCTGTGTCCGCACTCGGATAGTTACGTCGTGCTGTAATAATCAATTCTGGAACAATGAGCGCATCAGGCGAGAATTCTTGACCAGTAATATTGCCAACGTGAACCTGCGTTTGTTCAAGGTAGTACCGTCCAAACTCAATGCTTGGTTCGATCTCTGTTCCTTCCGGCCAGTCATTCCAAGTTACAACTTGAATAAGATTTGCGATGGTGCCCTTTTCATGAGCCATTGTGGCTTGTTGCCAAGCAAAGTCATAGACCAGACCTTCTTGTCGGTCAATAAAACGCGAACCGCCGCCCCAACCATTGGTAGCGCTGTCGTCAAAGCCTGGGTAAACGCTGCCAACAGTTAAGCTAAGCGAGTGCTGACTGTTTTGGAATTCCATTTCTGGGTATACCCAATTCAAGTAATCAGCTCCGTAGTCTAGGGGATCTTCGTTTGCACCTGAAATCCAAGAATAAAACCCATCTGTAACCGCCAAGTAGTCACTGTTAGCGCCTAAGTACAACAGCTTAAACTCTGGTAATTCATTCTTAAGCATTGTCAACTCATCTGGCGAGAGCAAGGCTGGAATGTCACGGTCAAGCGCCTGCCAGTAAAAAATGACTGGCACTCCTTCATGACGCAAGTAATGCGGTCGATTGGTGTAAGTCTCAATAATGTATTGAATGTGTTGCTTGGCAATAATCGACTTGTTTGCGTCTTCTAAGTGACCCAACACCTTTTCTTCGTACATCAACCCGATTTTGAAGTCGATGCCATAGTTTTGTGACATGCGTTCGGCTGCGGCAAACATAGCTTGTGTTGCGCCATCAATGTTGCCAACATCATTTGGGCCATACCAATCAATGACAAAACCGCGAATACCTGCCGCCCAAGCCGTTGCCAATTGATAGTCCAACACAGCCGGGTCGCGCGAGTCATACGGCCCAATCAATGGCCGATGTGCTGCAGCAATATCTGGAAACCCATCTAAGCGTAAGTTATCAGGGTTATGGTCGCCCCAATCCCAAAACTGCCATTCGCCGCTGTAGTCGCGCGTTTTGTACCAAGCCATATAATGCGCCAGCACAGTGACATCTGTGTCAGACTGCGGCACAATCGCCGCTTGGTCATCATCTAGGCTCATGCGAATTGGTGGCAGTTCGGTTGCCACCGCAACTTGCCCACCAGCCGTAAGAACTTCAACCGTAGGGGAGGGCGTGACTTCAACTTCAGCGTTAATTTCAGTTTGGATAGATGTAATCGGTGTTGCATCTAAGATTAGTTGCACAGAACGTTCCGTCGGTGTCGCTGTCATGACAGGAATTTCAGAGACAGCATTAGTACACCCTACTAGTAATAAGCCTAGCAAGCAAAATGCTGTAAAAGCAACCGCGTGACGCGCTTGGATGTTAGCAACCACTCTCATATAGGATTAGAGTAGGCAGAAATTCTGACAATTTAGATGACGGTACAGTTTTTGATCCGACTTAAATTTATTTAAATTGGAATCAAAAAGCGCCTTATCACAGGCGCTTTTAAACATGCTATATGTAATTTTTAAGCGTAGGGTTAACCTGGCAGCAGGTCTCTTGAAAGATGAACCTTCAAAGAGTCTCTAGCCCGAGTAAAACGCATTTTGGCCGCGCTTACAGAAATGCCTAGCTTGTCAGAAATGTCTGAGTAAGGCATCTTGTTGTAGTAACGTAAACGGAAAATTTCTTGTTGGCTTGGGTGTAAGTTATCCACAGCGTTGGCAATACGGTTCGTGCGTTCACGCAAGAAAAACTCTTGCTCCACAGACGGCATGCGATAACGCAAATCAATTTGGTCATCACGCAGTTCCCAGTCGGTTGCTTCTACTTGTTTGTTCAACTTACGTAGGTAATTGAGACAAGTATTGACGCTAATACGGTGCAACCAAGTCGTGAATTCAGCTTGGAATGAGAATTGTCCAATGCGAGTGTAAACGCGTAGGAATACTTCCTGAATAGCTTCTTCAATTAATTGGTCGTGGCGCATCATGCGACGACAGACGCTGCGAACGTTTGTATAAAATCGTTGGTAAATTTCTTCAAAATAGATATTCTTCTGCGATTGCAGGATATCTTCGCGTTGACAAAAAACTATTAGTTCGCGATCTGTCAGGGTGGCAACGTTGGGTGTGAAATTTATCTTACAGTCACTCTCTCCTGTTGGTGCTGTGGCTCTTTGCGGTATCAAATTTGTAGTCATCTTCTTCCTGGATGCTAATAAGTCAGTACAGTTACATGGGCAATACATGCCGCGACATATTGCAGCGTTGGGTCATGTTTGCTAAGTCTCATGTATATAGTCACCGAATATTGCATAAGGTCACAAAAAAACCTTAAAGATGTGGCGATTTGTACAAACTTGTGTCAAAGCACCTTTTTCCAACTGAAACTCAAACTACTTTAATAAATACGATATTGAAATAGAAAAGTCTATTCAACATCAAAACGATGCTTCACAAGCCATTTAAATCGTTTAGCTGACCATTCATCATCTGGGAACCCAAATGATTTAGCACCTCGGCCCAAGTCTGACGCTAGCTGTAATAATTGCGCCACAGTTAAAACTTGTTTATATTCATTTGACCGTAATGCTTCAATGCCGCCCTCACGCGCAAGCTTAATCCACTTGCTGACTGTACTAGCAGATACATCTAAGGCTGCCGCAATATCACGGTATGTCTGACCACCTTGTTGCATTTGCCAAGCACGAAGCCGTTTTTGTCCCAGTTCGTCTAATGGTGAAATAATTGACTGGGACCCTTCGATATCACCATTTCCCGCAGATAGATTGTCATCTATTCCATTTGGCATCAAATATCCTCTTCTGGCATTAATGTCTTTTGATGTCCCCAATGCTGTTGCCCACTAGACAACATAAATGATGATGTATTGCTACATCATGACAAATAGAATTTGGGGTTGTTATTGAAAATAGGATATGGAGTTAGAAGTGCACCTTTCTCCAACGAGAATAAATATGCATGCTTATTGCTTCTACTGCAACATTACTTAAATAGTAGAAGAGTAAACACTGTACTTATATTCTTATTGATTATGCAATTGTACCTCAAAGTTAAATAAAAACACCTGCTCGCGCAGGTGTTTTTAAGAGATAGATTTACTAAAGCCCTTACAAGAAGAGCATTGGGAAAGTTATTCTTCCCAAATTTCTACATCAAATTTGTTCTTCAATAACCAAATGAAACGTTCGCGGGTCCACTTATCATCTGAAAAACCAAAGGTGTGGGCACCAAAGTTGATGCACTCAGCCAAACGTGGGATGTGAATAACGTCCAAAGAAGAGCGTTTGTTTGCTTGTGAACGAAGAGACTTCACGCCTCCATCACCTGCAGATTTCATCCAGCGACTAACAGCCGCTTGACTTACACCCAATTCACGAGCGATGTCACTTTGTTTCCAGCCAGCTTCGCGTAATTTCCACGCTTTGAAACGGCGCTCTTCACGCCAGTCTTTGAGTTCAAATGGAAGCTCAGTAACATCTGCTAGACCCTCAGCATGTTGAGCGGTCGAAACTTCTTGTTTAATATCCATGATGTTGTCTCTAACTAATACTTATTATCCGCAGTTTACGATCTATAAAGTCATAAATCTGCAATATAACTATACACTATGTCTAGAATTATTGCCTTGTTAGCCTCAATAACAAGCAGTTTGTAGGCATTTGTACTATATCAATGCCGAATTAGGGTTGTTGATGTCAAACGTAGCCTGAAAAGTTTAGTAAAAATTGGCGTTCACGTTATATTGACACTCAAAATTGTATCAAGACACGAATTATTTGGGGAAGTGACAAAAGTTTTGATGTTGATTAATCGCTGAAGATTCCTAAGTTCACCTATTAATCGCATTTATATAAGCACAAACATACTAGCCGCGTAGAAATATCAGCAGTTTCATCTAAAAACTTTAGTTATTAGCGCAACAAGGCCTCGGTTTCGTAGTAACATTATTAAGTCGTGACAAGAGACGCTTTGAAGGCTATACACCTCATGCATTTGAAACACACACATTTCAATGCCATAAACGTGTTTAGCACTTTACAACCCATTCAATTTGTTTTCGTCGCACATCGTTATATGCAATATTCTTCCAATTACATGGAGTTATAGGTAATTTCAGCCTTTCCCCCTTCGTTATGTCTTATTCAGACCAAATAAAAGATGTAGGTGTATTTTTCGATTTCGAAAATATCGTTTACTCCCTGCGTCGCGCTTACGGTATTAATCCAAACTTTGAAGACTTAATGGACAAGTGCAAAGAGTTTGGGCGGGTTGTGGTTGCACGCGCCTATACAGACTGGAGTGGGCACCGCACCATGACAGTGCCTTTGCATTCAAGTGGTTTTGAGTTGGTCTATGTTCCAATTTATGGCACAAGTATCAACTACCAAAATCAAAGTAGTGGGCCGCCAAAGAATATTGCTGACATGTACATGGTCATTGATGTAATGGAAGTGCTCAACAGCCAGCCAAACATCGATACCTACGTGTTGCTAACTGGGGATAAAGACTTCATTCCATTGGCACAAGCTATTCGCCGCCGTGGGAAACGTGTTATTGGTCTCGGCGTAGACGGTGCTTCATCACCACACTTCGCCCAAACAACCGATCTCTTCATTCTTTACAGTGAAGTCTCAGGCTTGCCACAGGCACCAAGCACATCACGTCCGTCTGATATCTATGAAGCACTGGTGCAAGCAGTAGGGCGTTTGATCAAAGAAGACAAATCTACAGTGCTCCCAAGTGTGAAGCTTGAAATGGGCCAGTTGCTGGGTGGTTTCGATGAAAAGAAATTCAACGATGACGACGGCGTCCCATTTGCACGCTTCAAAGATTTTGTACTTGAAGCACAAGGCCGAGGACTGGTCACACTCATTACCGAAGGGACGGTCAACACCGTACTGTTGACAGAAAAAACAGCGCAAGCTGCTGATCGTTCAGTGGCAACGGCACCACGTTCAGAAGAACCACTTACGGTCAATCGGGCGTTTTCACTGTTGTCGCAAGCCGTTCGCAAAGCCCAAGATGAAGGTCGGTCTCCACGCGTAGCTTCAATCAAGTCCATATTGAACGAGCTCAGTCATAATTTTGATCATGCCCAAATCATTGGCCGTTCATTTGAAAAATTCAGCGACTTAGTACGCGCTGCTGAAAAACAAAATTTGGTACGCGTCAATGGCGTTGGCAATCAGATGGAAATTTATCCGCCACGCATTACAGACGAACACGGCGAAACACCATCACCAAACTACATGCAATACCGTGCAGTGAGTGATCGTGAAGCGCGACAGCTTGTCATGGACGGCCTCCGCGCCTTTGACAACTATCCGTCACCGTTTATTCCGCTGGAAAGCTTCTGTCGCGAACTGCGCGACGAACGCAGCATTTACCTGCCAAATTGGAAGCTGCGCGAATTGCTTACAGAAGCAAATCACTCTGACTTACTGATTACAACTTCACCGCTTGGTGCTGTACCCAAAACGTATGAGTTGACCAGTAACGCTGACTTAATTGCCATGTTCTTGAATAAGCAAGGCTTTGGGGACTCGAATGGCAATATTCTGCCAGGAACAGCAGAACTACACCCGACGCCAGCTGTTGAAAATGGACTTCATTCAAGTTTGGAAGACGCCGTTAGCCTATTGCGCGACGCAGTCGCCCAAGCAAGCGAAGGGGAGTACTCACTACGCCCTGCAGACATTTCAAAGCGCATGAAGCGTATGGCGCCTGACTTTAACATCACAGAAGTTTCTAACAACAATGGCGCAATGTTACGTTCATTCACAGAACTCGTTGCAATTGCAGCAGAACGGGGTGAAATTGTAATTTCAGGTAGCGAAACCGAAATGGAACTGCGCCTAGCCGACTAGTAAATTTCTTTCCCTAAGTTGAAATAAGAGCCGAGCTGTAAAGTTCGGCTTTTTATTTGGAAAAGTGACATCCGCTTAGGAACTGCACTCCAACCTATGAAAGTTTGTACAAAAGACTAGGAACCTCGTATACTCAATTAAAACATGTGCGATTAGCAAGCTGTACCTTGTTCAGCAACCATATTCGTACCCCAAGAAAAATTTATTACCCCCAAACTATATCCAATGACTACCACAAACAATCATGTGGCGGTGTTTGTAGATGTTGAAAACATCGTTTTTTCACTGCGCAACCGCTTCGGTGTAGACGCCAACTTCCAAGACATTATGACCCGCTGTCGGGAATATGGACGCGTAAAAATTGCGCGTGCATATGGCCAGTGGGATGAAAAATTCCTCGTCCGCGAGATTCAATGGCTCAATAATTGCGGCTTTGATCTCATGCACGTCCCAACAACCACGCACAAAGCAAACGGGTTTACATCCAAGTCAAAACCAAACATTGTTGACATCTACATGACAGTAGATGCCATGCGGGTTTTAGCCGAAGATGAATCCATTAGCACCTTTGTTTTGTTAACTGGTGATGGCGATTTCATTCCTTTGGTAAACGCCATCAAGCGCGCTGGTAAGCGTGTCATTGCCCTTGGCGTAGACCGCTGTTGGTCTGACAATCTTGAATCTGCGGTAGATGAGTTCTTGCCTTATAGCCAGATCTCACCGACATCAATTGGGCTCATTAATGTCGATGAAATTGATCTTGATAACCGTGTCATGGAAATTGTCAAAACCATGCGCGCCCAAGGTCACGAAACACCAAGCCTGCAACAGTTATCTGAATGGCTCAAGACCGGCGTTGAAGGATTTGATGACCGTCGTCTCATCAATTCGGATGGCTGGTACTACCGTGACCTACGCGCATATTTGCAAAACCGACTTGGCCCTAAGGGCTATCAGATTCGCAAGCAAAGCGGTAAAGACGTTTTACTAGCACCGGATAGCGGCTCTTCAAAAGAAAATGCAGCAGCAGAAGTTGCCCCTGCTGATACAGAAGCATCAGAAAAAGAAGCCGCCCCTGCAAACAACAATAAGAAGAAGTCCAGAGGCAAAGGAAAAAACCGCTCTGAAGACAAGAAGCGTGGAAAAAAGCAGGAAAAACCAGAGAAAAAATCTGCTAAAAAAGCAGAAAAACCGGTTGAGGCTGAAGTAGACGCGACAACTCCTGACGTTGTTATCGAAGCAGCGCCAGCAGAGCCTGTTATTGAAGAGGTCGTTGCGGTAGAACCAGAACCTGTTGTTGAAGAAAAGCTCACGCTTGAGTCTGCGCAGGGCTTACTGCTCCAAGCTGTCACCAAGCTAGATGGCGAAGGCCGCAACCCGCGTGCTTCCATTGTCAAGCTCACTATGCGCCGCTTGAATGATGAGTTCAACGAAAAAGACTTCCTCAATGCCGAAGGTCAACGCTTTACAAAGTTTGACGAATTCCTCGTTGATGCAGAAAAAGCAGGGATTGTTCGTTTAGAAGGATCTGGTGTTTACCGCGAAGTCTATTTACCGGGTATATCAGTTGAGGCTGATTTGCCAGTAGAGGTAGAGGCTGTAGCTGAAGAAACTACAGAAGCTGAGGCTGAATACACAGAACCTGAACCCGTTGCGACTGTAGAAGCCGTCGAAGAATCTGCTGAAATAGAGATCCCGGCAGCCGAGGCCGAGGTTCAAGAACAAGCAGTTGAAGAAGCACCTGTGGTCGCAGAAGTAGCAGCCGTAGCGCCAGTCGTTGAAGACACTGTTGCCGCTGAGCCAGCTCTGGAAATAGAACCAGCTACTGAACCTGAACCTGCCGCAGTTGAAGAAGCAGTCACCACAGAAGACGCTGATACTGCTGCTCCTGAGGCAGTTGCTGAAAAAGACTCTCCTGCTGAAGTAGAAGTAGCAGAAACAGAAGTTGCAGCACCTGACGACGCTGAGGAAGATGACGCAGAGGTCATCACAATGGAAGCCGAAGCTATTGTTGAAGAGGTCGTAGACAGCACTCCTGAAGAAATCACCGTTGAAGACGTTGTGGAAGCCTCTACTCCAGAAGTAGTTGCTGAAGAAGAGCCTGCTGCTATTGAAGTGGTCCCTGAACCAGAAGTTAAAATTGTTTCTGAAGCACCAGAAATCAGTATTGAAACAACAGTTGAAGAGACTGACGCAAATGAAGCGGCTGTGTCTGAAGCCGAAGTCGAAGCAACAGAAGCGGCTAGCGAAGTTGTTGCTGAGATTGAAGGTGAATCTGTTGCGGCACCAATTCATGTTACCGATGAATTGAGCATTGAATATGTTTCAACCGAACCAGAAGAAGCGCCTGCTGAAGCAGAAGAGACCTTAGACCTGCCTCCTGTCAATGAAGTCGTGATCTTAGAAGATCAGGACAGCCCGATTGAAGAAGAGGTAGATTTACCACCATTCCTAAAAGCAAAGACCGACACATTGGCTGAAGCATTAGACGAAGAGACGCCAGAAGTCTCTGAAGCGATTGCAGACGCTGTTGTCGAAGAAGCTGAAGCCATTTCTGAAACTGTAGCCCAACAAGCGGTTCCAGCTGTGACAGAAGAGGTATCTGAAACTGTTGAAGCCCCTGTAGATGCAACTGAAGAAACCAACCCGTTACCAGGAACTGGTGAAATTGACCTGCCGGGTGAAGTCACGCAGCAATTCCAACTGCGCGAAAAGATCAAAGCGATTGAAAGCGAACTAGGTGGTTCCCTTGCAACGGGCGAGTTTGCATCCGTGTCAGACGAGCCAACGCCAGAGGCTGAAGAACTTGGGTTACTCAAGCCATTAGGTGAAATTGCAACGGCACCTTTGCCAGAAGGCCTCAGCTCAATTACAGAGAAGCTTGAAAGCACGAAGTCTTTAGCTG
Source organism: Anaerolineales bacterium (assembly GCA_020630225.1). GTDB lineage: Bacteria > Chloroflexota > Anaerolineae > Anaerolineales > UBA6668 > JAHDIM01. Next base: position 10,687 of record JAHDBS010000034.1, read on the forward strand.
ACGTTACAGAAGCCGACGAAGCACTTGATATTTTCGCCGGTGTGGAAGACAGCCAAGAACTAACTGTTGAAGAGATTGAATCGATTATGCAGCACAATGATGACAGCACAGGCGATGCGGCCTTGGTTGACACCACGCTGGATTTTGATGATCTGAACGACTTCTCACAAGAAGAGTTCACCGACAGTGCTGCTGACATAACAGAAGCTGAAATCGAAGCAACTCGCGGCATTTTGGCTGATGAAGAAGTCAAACGCCAAGTTGTGATGTGGATGAACAGCTACAACGCTTTTCCGGCCACCATTGACGCGCTCAAAGAGCACTGCCATGCAATGCGTGACACCTCTGCATACAATTTGAGCAACGGACAAGTCGACCAACTCGTGTTAGATGCTGTTATGGCAGGGATCCTACAAATGGAGCCAACGCTGACAACGCCTGCGTTGTACAACCTCAACATCACCAAGGACACAGTAGCGGCTTATTTAGACCGCGGCAATTAGCCTCTATCAAACGCTTAAAATAAAAAAGGCGACCACTAGTGGTCGCCTTTTTTATTTTCACAGTTGCTGTCAATGACTAGTCAACGTCTTTGACGTTATCCATCAGAGAGAAAAAGCCTTCTACCAACGTTGGATGGATATAAATTGACTTCTCAAACAATGTGTAAGGTGCGTCCGCCATCATTAGCGCCATCAATACTTGGACAACCTCACCACCTTCAACACCCAAAATAGTTGCACCTAGAATGCGGTCATTTTCAGCGTTGACCACAATTTTCATCATACCTTGGGTTTCGTCGCGTTCAATCGCACGCGCGACCCACGCCATTGGAATAGACCCAACCTTAAGTTTGTACCCAGCCGCGCGCGCTTCCATTTCGGTCATCCCAACGCGTCCCAATTCAGGGTCGGTAAACATTGCGTAAGGGACCAAGCGATTTTCTGTTGTACGCTGCTTGCCGTGCACTAAGGCATCAAACAAAATCAGGTGATCGTCGTATGCAATATGGGTAAACTGTGCCCCACCTTTGACATCGCCTAAGGCCCAGACGCCAGGCACATTAGTTTCAAGCTTTTCATTGACTTTGATGAAACCCGGGCCATAGGTTTCAATGCCAGCAGCATCCAGCCCTAAGTCAGCCGTGTTCGGGGTGCGCCCAACAGCCATAAAGAAGTGCGAGCCGTCAATTTCAAAAGTTGAGTCATCTGCACGGTTTTGCACAACTGCGGTGAAACCCGCATCCGTTTTCTTCAATTCAGAGACTGTCGCGCCAAAATGGAATGCCATCCCTTCTGCTTCAAGCGCTGTTTGCAAAGATGCCGCCACATCTTCATCCTCACGGGCGAGTAAGCGGTCGTTATATTCAATAACAGTCACCTTAGCCCCAAAGCGCGAGAACATCTGACCAAACTCAAGCCCAAGATAGTTACCACCCAAAATGACTAAGTGATCTGGCACAGTGGTGAGGTCTAAGATTTCACGGTTAGTGACATATTCAATATCGTCTAGACCAGTAATTGGCAAAACGCGTGGACTCGTCCCAACGTTGATAAAAATCTTTTCACTAGTGAGTTCTTCACCGTTGACTTCAATGGTGTGTGGGCCTGTAAAGCGGCCGTGTCCACGATGCAAGTCAATATTCTCACGCTTGCCAGTGTGATGTTCTTGCCCACCGCGCCATTGACTGACAATGTCATTTTTACGCGCCACAATTTCAGGCAAATTGACTTTCACTTCACCCGTTTGAACACCTAACGTATTTGCCTTGCGAGCATAGTGTGCCAAGCGCGCGCTTGCAATCATAGTTTTGGTTGGCGTACAACCATAGTTCACACAAGAGCCACCAAGGTGTTCTTTTTCAATCAACGCAATTTTCCAGCCGAGGTCAGACAATTTATGCGCAAGCGGGTTTCCAGCTTGTCCTGAACCAATGATGATAGCGTCGTACGTTTTCATAGTATTTCTCTTCTAAGTCATTAGCAGAAAGTACGCGCTGCACTTTCTGGAATTTATATCTTTTTGCTTGGTTAGTTAACCAAAAAGCAGTCGTACCCTATTGAGCACAACTGCCTTTATTTTCTTACTTACTGAGAATTATGGCTATAACATCTTTTCGATGTTCGCTTTAATGCTCGCCTTTGGATGCGCACCCACAACGCTTTCTGCTTGTCCGCCTTTGACGAACAGCATGGTTGGGATACCACGGACATTGTAGTGACCTGCCCATTGCTTGTGATCATCAACGTTGATCTTCACAATTTTGACATTACCATCATATTCGGCAGCCAATTCATCCAAGATTGGTCCGACCATGCGGCAAGGGCCACACCACGGTGCCCAAAAGTCAACCACAACCGGCACATCAGACTTCAGCACAACGCTTTCAAAATCAGCATCGCCCAAGTTTACTGGCTTTGACCAATCATAGTCAGTGCTAGCTGCAGCTTGGCCTGCTGGCGCAGGAGCCTTCAACATGCTCTTGATGTTTGCTTCAATCGCAGCCTTAGGGTGCGCACCGACAACGCTTTTTACATCGCCAGCATTGACGAAGAGCATCGTTGGGATACCGCGCACACCATAGTGACCAGCCCATTGTTTATTTTCGTCAACATCAACTTTTACGATCTTGACATCACCATCATATTCGGCAGCCAATTCATCTAAGATTGGCCCAACCATGCGACAAGGGCCACACCATTCTGCCCAAAAATCGACGACAACTGGTACGTCGGAATTCAACACAACGCTTTCAAATTCAGCGTCTGAAATATTCAGAGGTTTTGACATTTTGTCTCCTTTTGACTGGCGGACATAAGCGCCAGAAACTTTCTTATGATGAAGAGCGGCTAAGTTTCGTATTTCTTACGACTCAACAATTAGCCTGCTTTTCCAATGAGAGTAATCAGGTCGTCCAATAGCGCTTGGCGCCCAACTGGATCATTTTCATCAAGCTGAAGTACACAGTCAGACGCATAGGTCCGCATGTACGCTAAGCTCGCATTGTGAACAGCAGACTTGATGGCCGTCAACTGCTGGATAATTTCCTTACAGTCACGGTTATCTTCAAGCATACGCTGAACACCTCGGACTTGGCCTTCAATACGTTTTAGCCGTTTTTGCACATCAGATTGCGAATCACTCATACTCTACCGGAGTATACTACCTTTCAAAAACGAGGGTCAACAATCACAACAAAGTTCTGACAAAAGATTAACGCAGTAATTTGTATTGCATAAGTTCTTATGCAGCTTTTGATTGTCATATCCCCAACTCCAAGATGAACTTTTGAATATTCAAGAACTCTATTGGCTAAATCTCCCAATTTTGCGAAATTGCCCTTAAAGAAAGGGGGATTTTCGATTGACACTTATTTTTAGGGTCAGTATAATCCTTTGGCTAATCCAACGTTAAGTTTTTTGACAGGTGGTTAGTAAAAATCGGATTGCGATCCTAAACGGAAAAAATACCCAGATGACAGAAGAAGTCCAAAGCCCAGAAGCTGCAGAAGAAACCACAGCTGTGGAAGAAGTGGAAGCAGCACCACCTAGTTCTTTCGCCGACCTAAAGCGAAAGATGAAATTCGCGGGCACAGTAAAGAAAATTCAAGCGCTTGCATCCATTGCTGCAGTTGATATTGGCATTGCTGATGCAAACGCACTGATCCACCTTTCACGCATTCCACGTGAAGGCGGTCAAAAAATCGAAGATTTGCTCAAAGAAGGGCAAGCCGTCGATGTTTGGATCAGTAAGCTGTCACCTGATAAGAAGCGTGTCGAACTCACCATGTTCGAACCACTTGCAGTGGAATGGCGCGAAATTGAAATTGGCCAAGTCTACGCAACTGGTAAGGTTGTCCGCGTTGAAAAATATGGCGCATTTGTAGACATTGGTGCTGAACGTCCTGGCTTGTTACACGTACGTGAACTGAGCACAGAATTTGTAAAGCACGCCGGCAACTTGGTCAGCATTGGTGACGAAATGGAAGTCATCGTAAGTGGTGTCAATCGCAAGAAAAAGCAAATTGACTTCACAGTGCCAAAACCAGAACTCGAAGACGAGATGGAAGAGGATTACGAAGAAGAAGTAGAAATCGAGGTGATGAGCCCGATGGAATACGCCTTCAAGATGGCACAAAACAAGAACCAAGCCAAGAAAAAGAAGCGTAAGAAGAAATCATACGGCGCTAATAAGCTAGACGATATGTTCGAACGCACACTTTCAGGTCACGACTCGAGCGAATAAACAAAAACACCCGCAATTGCGGGTGTTTTTTTATTTCTAAACTCAGTGTAACCTGACATCAGGCTAATTAATAGACCTCATCATCATCTTCGTCGTCCCACTCATTGTAGAGCGAGTCATCGTCTTCATATAGATCTTCTAATTCTTCATCGTCGCCTGTAATCAGCTCTAAGAGTTCGTCATTTTCTTCTTCCTTCAACTCTTTGATTTGATAAGTCAAACAGCCGTCGTCGGGATCAAATTGAACAATTGGGCTGGCGCAGTGTCCCTTCTTTAGGAACAAGCAGTCTTCATAAAAACAACGAATTTTTGCCATCGGGCTTCACCTGATTTGCTAAGGTTCACGCAAACTACAATATGCGTTCCGGTTCCAGAATAGCAAATTTTTGTAGGTCGGTGCAACATACACTTAATGTCTTAGTTGCTAAACTTCTATCGCTACTCTAGCGGCCATGCTTCAACGCGCGTTCCGGGCGCTAATTCGCCAGATCCCTCGGGAATTACCACTAGCGCATTCGCAGCTGCTAAGGACCGCAGCATGTGTGATTCTTGGCCGCCAGCGCTTGTTGCCATCAACTTCCCATCTGCATCGCGGTAGAGTTGTGCGCGCATAAACGTCCGGCGCGGGTTTTGACGAACGGCATGATCCAACGTTGCTGACACCGTTGGATGCGTCAATTCTGTCAGCCCACGCATGGCTAGCAAAATTGGACGCGCAAAGACCTTGAACGCAACAATGGTGGAAACAGGATTCCCTGGTAAGCCAAGCCAAGGCATCCCCTGATAATGTCCAAAGACAACTGGTTTCCCCGGCTTCATATTGACTTTCCACAGCTGAATTTCACCTTGTGATTCCAACTCCTGACGCATTACATCGGCGGCGCCCATTGAAACGCCAGCTGAAGTTACGAGTAAGTCAACGTTTTCGTTCAAGGCAAGCTGTAGCTTAGCGCGCACGTCTGCGCGAGTGTCTTTTGCGACGCCTAATGGAACGGGAATGCCGCCATATTCGGCCACCATGGTTTGTACCGTATAGCCATTGACGTTTCGAATTTGAGCAGGGCCAAGCGCATCGCCTACATCAACTAGTTCATCGCCACTGGCAAGAATACCAACCCGTGGCCGGCGATATACAGGCACGTGCGCGACGCCTAATGAGCCTAAAACCCCAAGCGTTGCCGTATTAATAAGCTTTCCAGCCTGCAGTACCGTTGAGCCTAACGCAACATCCCCACCAGCTTTACGAATGTAATCCCCAACTGCAATCTCACGCTTGATTATTACCGTTTCTGGCAGGGGGCCGCCACGCACCGAATTCAAGTCATCTGTGTCTTCTACCGGAATAACCGCATCGGCCCCATTAGGAATTGGTGCACCTGTCATCACTCGCATTGCGCAAGCTGGTTTTAGCGTTTCTGAGATATGAATTCCTGCTGGAATATCGCCTGTGACATTAAGCTGTGTCGGCGGGTTGATATCAGCAGCGCGCACTGCGTAACCATCCATTGAAGAGTTATCAAATGGAGGCAGGTTATCTTTGGCAATAATATCCGCAGCTAGCACACAACCTTGCGACTCAATGAGCGGCACCGTGGTGACAGGTAAAGCTGCAAAATTTGCCAAGATATGAGCTTGGGCGTCTTCAATTGACATCAATGACATAGCAAACAGTATAACCAGACTTTACAAATCATGCTGCCTCATCCACCAGATTGATGCCTACCTAATTGCAACTACGCTTGGAACAGAGACAGTGTAAATTTTCAGCATTTGTCTACTCGCGGCGCAAATTCAAGTTAGGGTACTGGAAGAGAAGACCGATTTATCACATAAGCCGTACTTCTTACGGTTATCAAATTCGCACAAGTACTTTTTTCAGTCGCAAAAACCGGCGCGGGGTTAGTATAATTGCGCCATGCCATCCATTGAAAGCCAAGTACTATCTCCAGACAAAGTTATCAGCGTATTAGGGATTGACAACCCGACCCTACAAAAATATACGTCACGGCATGGAAAACTTCTGTCTGACTATGCATCAGGCAATTCAGATGCATTAGGATACACCGCCACAGATATTTCTTTGTTGGAAAGCATTGATACTTGGGACAAAGAAGGCAATTCTCCAGAGAAGATTGATACGCTGCTAATGCAAAAGCTAGAAGCGATGCTAGAGAACGTTGGCGAAGAATTAAATGACGATGAGCTAGAAATCTTATCGGTCTTTGCCGAGATTGAAACCGATCTTGATCCTGTTGAAGGCACTGCGCCGTTAGAGTTACCAGAAGAAGCCGAAGATTTCATGATCACGGCACTGACTGAAAACAGCAACCGCAACCGTGAAAAATTGAATGATCTTCAAGCTACAGTTGGGTCGCAGCAAGACATCATCAAAGCCTTGAGCTCAGAACTAGCAGAGATCAAAGCGGGGCAAAGTAAGCCTAGTGGTGTGCGCCGCATGGCAAACATCAGTATTGTGCTGAACCTAGTAACTTTGCTCTTAGTAGCAATGGCATTTGCCCTTATTTGGATGTTGGTCAACTAACGCTACGCCGCCAACCCCAGCCTGCTAGTAATATCGGCACCCACGCTGGTATTCCCCACCAAAATTCAGACGACCAGCTCTGTAATTCCTGATGCCAATAGGTTTCAGAAATTCGCCAAATACCTATTCGATTCCAAATTGATGTTGGGTTACCCAATAATCGTGGTTCCAGTAACCCTTGCGCCAAATCAACTGGCACGAGGGGCTCTATGTAATTCGGGTAGCGGTGCTGCATCATGCCGAGTTGAACCGAGCCGTTGCCCGGCCAGCGCAGTCTATAATGCCTAGTCACAACCTGTCCGTCTATGACACGTTCACGGTCAAGCCCAATGCTGTTATGGACAAATAAATTGAGAAACCAAAGCAGTGCAAAAAAGAACGTCAGATTGCACCAGAAGTAAAACGCGACTGAATAAGGCCTATTCATCTACAGGCAGCGGCATAATGGCGTTTTCATCACTTTCAATGATTTCCGCTTGAATACTGCCGTTGGAAAGCTCACTGAGCGCCAGTTGAAAGCCAGCCACATCCGCTTGGAGAAAACGCACTGTAAATGTGATGTCACCAGCAAATTCTTCGTCCAAAATATGCCCTGCGTGCGCTTTGACTAGCAACCGCGTTTGTTCAAATAAGTTGTAAGGCACCGCTAGCATGACAGTATGCGTCGCGACTTTCTGCGCTTTGGGCACAGCCTCAATAACCGTACGCGTGGCATCTGAGTAGGCGCGGACTAAGCCACCCGTCCCCAACAACGTCCCGCCAAAGTAACGGGTAACCACAATTGCAATATCACCTAAGCCACTCCCGCGTAACACTGCCAGCGCTGGGCGGCCCGCCGTACCGGATGGTTCGCCATCATCACTACAGTGCTCGGTTTTGCTTTGCCCATGCCCAACTACAAAAGTCGGCACATTATGCGACGCATCTGAAAATTCACGCTTCATCTCTTGGATAAACGCTTTCGCTTCAGCCACGCTAAAAACAGGCATTGCTGTCGCAATAAAGCGCGACTTCAACACTTCAATTTCAATACGCGTACGCTCGGCGGGAATTAGTCGTTGCATCTATTCATCCAACCCAATTTGGTAAATACCGCCCTGATGATGCACCACATACAGCTCGCCAGCTTCATCTTCCCCGAAAGAACTGATATTCAGCCCGCTACGGGAAATCACTTCGGTCTGCCAACTCCCGTCAGGCTGCTGCAAGGACCCCCAAATAACGCCTGTGCAGTAGTCCCCAAAGAGATACACACCATTTAGGCTAGGGTATTTCTCACCACGGTAGACATACCCACCTGTCACTGAGCAACCTAGGCTGTGGTCATACTCTGCAATTGGCGGCACATAGAGACTAGTATCACAGCCGTCCTCATAACAGTGGAACCCCTCCGTGGCACGCCACCCAAAGTTCCGATCACCTGCAAAGCCAAACGGTAAGTAGCTGATCTCTTCATAGAGATTTTGACCTACGTCGCCAATATAAATATCGCCTGTTGCTCGGTCAAAGCTGAAACGCCACGGATTACGAATGCCATAGGCCCAGACTTCATTTCCAAATGGGTTACTCGCCGGAATAATATAATCGGGACCTGACACCTCAATCCGTAAAATGGAACCCAGTAACGTACTTGGATCTTGGCCAGCGTCTAGCGGGTCACCCGCGCGGCCACCATCACCCAAGCCAATGTATAAAAATCCATCTGCGCCAAAGGCAATCGACCCACCATTGTGGTTGCCATAAGGCTGCGACTCGCGTAACAGAATAGTTTCACTGGCTGCATCGCCTTGGCTTCCGTCTGCATTCGCTTGAAAGCGTGAGACAGTCGTGTCACCATTGTCATCAGAGTAGTGCACGTAAAAAGCCCGTGTTTCAGCATAGTCTGCCGGGAAGGCAACCCCTAGTAACCCTTGTTCGTTGCTATCACGCGTGACACGGTCAGAAATGTCCATAAACACCGACTCCGAGCCATCACCATTACGAATTGTCAACGCGCCATGCTGTTCCGCAATCAATAATCTGTTGCTGCCATCGCCAAAGTGTGTGACATAAATTGGGCGGTTGAAACCAGCTGTAACCTCGGTGTATGTCAGCGTATCTGGCGCAGGAAGCTGCGCGGCGACTGCGACTACGGCAGGGGGCTCAGTTGGGGCTTCTGTTGCATCAGGCACTGGCGTTTCAGTCGGGACAGTGGTTACCTCAGCAGCGTCTTGCGCGTCACCCAAAACTTCTGTTGGTAGAAGCAAATCGGTAGCGGTGGGGTCTGCAACTAAGGTAAATGCAGCCGAAATGATGGGCGTTGTCGTGCCATCAGGCTGTGCAATCGCCGTTGCAGCATCACTTGTAAGTTCAGCTACAGCCGTCTCCGCTGGCGTTTCACTCAGCATTTGATCAGCAAGTGTGCTGCAAGCGCTTAGAAAAACTGCGGTCAGCAAAAAAAATAGGTGTTTAAATGACATGTAAATAAATATGGAAAACGCCTCTAGAAATTAGAGGCTGTTTGCATTGTAGCCAAGCGGGATGAGTACGAGGTGAGCCACACAGTGCCAATGACAACACTTATAGCCCTAGCTATAGCTCAGTCTGTTTTTACAGGAAAGTACACCCATTGTGTCGTTCCTGAGTCTGGCGCAGTTTCAATGCGAACACCGCCCCCATGCGTACGGATAATCCCGAGCGTTGCTGCTAACCCAAGCCCGTGGCCTGTTGGCTTAGTGGAAAAGAACGGCTCAAAAATTTTATTGAGCGTCTGTTGAGTCATGCCTTTGCCTGTATCTTGAACTTTGAAGCAAACACAATTGACATCACTCGGCACCACATCATTGATAAACAAACTCGGATGCAAGTCTTCAATTGTCTCGTGTGAAATACTTACATGCAGCTGTCCATTCGCATACCCTTCCATTGCCTCTGCGGCATTCAAAATCAGATTCATCACTACTTGTGACACCTGTGTATTCGCACCACACATCAGTGCTGGTTGATCTGCATATTCCAGCTCTAGTTCTACATAGGACGGGATATTAGGGGTAAATAGCGACACATTTTCTTCGACAATATTATTCAAGTCGAGAACCTGCATCGTTAGGTTTTCTTTGCCTGCGTACGCTAGCATCTGCTTGGTCAGCTTAGAAGCACGTTGCGCGGCAGCATTGGCCTTTTTCATGTGCCCAACCGCTTTGTGATCTTCTGGCAGCTTACGCTCAGCCAATTGGAATTGGGTACGCATTACCATCAATAGGTTGTTGAAATCGTGTGCAATGCCGCCCGCTAAGACGCCAAGGCTTTCCATTTTCTGCACTTGGAACAACGCTTCTTGATTGATAACACGCTCAATAGCAGCACTAAGAGCAACTCCGGCAATCCTAAGCGCTTCAATTTCAGCAATATCCAGCCCTAAGTCGCGCTCGATATTAGAAAAGGCCAAAATGCCCCAGTACACATCCCGTACAAAGAGTGGCAATAAAATAGCCGTTTCAATCCCCAAACTGTGTAAAAATCGCCGCTCTAATAGCGTTGGCTGGTGCGTACTGTCAACCACGACTACCTGTCGGCTTAGGAGTTGGTCGCCCCACTTTTGAAGCATATTGGCAGGAATATCAACCTTACTCAGAGCAACATTGGCTTCTGGCATGCGATACCAACTTGCCGTTTGCAAATAATATTCTTCGGTTTCTGACACTCGTTTGTGCGTGTAAACACTGACATTATCTGTCTTCGCGGCCCGCCCTAATTTACTCAGCACATTATCAATACAGTCCATCCAGTCAGCAGCACGCAGAAACTGTTCAGCAGCACTCACTACAGCGGTCATAATCGCGTCCCGCCGCTCGATAATTTGTTTTGAACGTAATTGCTCGG
>JAHDBS010000471.1 GCA_020630225.1 Anaerolineales bacterium
AACTTGGGGCTATTGACTACGTTGAAAAAGACCACAACGGCCAATACCTAACTAGACTGACAGAAACTGTTCAGACCATTATTGAAAAACCGCAGTATGTGCAGTTAGAAACTGAACGCTACCGCGAGCTATTGTTTGTCAACGATCTATTTGCCTATCGCAACGGGCCTTACGATGCAAAACATACGGCCAGAAAACTTCTAGAAATAATTTGTCAGCATTTTCCGCAACATAAAGCAGCATCCCTATATATCAGAGACGCTTACAGCGGTCGGCGTAAAGTCGCATCAGTTGACAATATTGACACAGCCACACTTGGGACGTTAACCCGTTACAGTTTTGATGTGCCGATTAGAGGCCACGTCATTGGGCAGCTTGTGCTCTACCGCAGGGCGAATTCATTACCCATTAGCGACCGAATTAGCAGCATGGTGCTGTTAGAACTTACGACCCAACTGCAGCAACATCTACACGCTAGCAACAGCGATGCCCAATTGCCGCTGACTGCTTTTAGCGCGCCGCTTATTTTGCCAGGTCACGGGGAAGCGCAAGAGCAAGATCACAATCGCGCGCTTGATTTCGACCTAATGCAAGTAAAACTGCATTTACTTGACGCTGAAAATAAAAAGAAAGAGTCGCAGCTAAATCATGTTATTCAAAGCTTGCCAGATGCTTTTGTCTATGCAAACTTGCAGCATGAAATTACACAAGTCAACAAAAGTTTCACTCGCATTTTTGGCTATCTGATAGATGAGATCTTAGGTCAAGATGTAAAAATCCTTTACGCAGATCCTGACCACTTCCAAGACGCCAATATCGAGCAATTCAGTTCAATTACTGACCTGCCAGATACGCCGATCACGATTGAATTCAAGCGAAAAAGCGGCGAGGTCTTCCCTGGTGAAACCATTGGGGTTCGCGTTCGGGACGAGCTAGACCGCCCGATTGGCAATTTCCATATTGCGCGGGATGTTACCGACCAAGTAGAAACGGAAAAATCGCTGAACACGCTGAATGAGGCCATTGATCAACGGGTTGAAGACCGCACGCAAGAAATTCGCACACTGGTCCAAAAAATTACGCATGATTTCCGCGCTCCAGCGCGCGCAATCAATAACTATGCATCATTTTTAGAAGAGGACTATAAGGGCGTCCTAGATGAAACTGGTCTGCGGTTCATTGCAGCCATTCGCGAAAACGCAAGCTATTTCCAAACGTTGGTCCAGCACCTCTTGGACTACTCTAAAAATAGATACTCACAAGCTTACACCTTTGAATCTATAGACTTAGGTGCCCTAATAGAACGCGTTGTCATTCGCTCAGATGCCCGCCAAATAGGCAAAATTGAAATTGCACCAGACTGGCCGGTGATTACTGCAAATCCGGACCTATTGGAGCAAGCAATTAGTAATTTGATCGACAACGCAACAAAATATGCGCATCCTGATCGTCCCTCAGAGATTGAAATATTGTTAGAAGACGCCTCTACACACTGGGGTATTCAGGTAAAAGATAAGGGGATTGGGATTGCCGAAAACGATATTGACAAAATTTTTAGCATGTTTGAACGACTAGAAACAGAAGTCAACTATGTAGGTACAGGTATTGGCTTAGCAATTGTCAAATCAGTTGCAGAAGCACACGCTGGTGACGTTACCGTAACTTCAGTTTTGGGAGCTGGAAGCACGTTTACGCTCTACCTCTGCAAGGAATTAGACTAACATGGATGTAACAACTGAAGTTCTTTTAGTTGAAGACAGCGAAGACGATGTGTATTTCATGCAACGTGCATGGGCAGACAATGAAATACCCAACCCTCTAAAAGTTGTTAAGAATGGCCGGGAATGTTTAGACTGGCTGGAAACACCTCAGTCACGCAAACTAGGTCTAATTTTGATGGACATCAACATGCCTGTGATGAATGGCATTGAATGTCTACGACACATCCGCAAAAATGCAGCGTTTGAACACTTGCCCGTTGTCATGCTAAGCGGTAACCAACTGTCAAAGACAGTCACGCAAACCTACAGAATTGGCTGCAACTCGTTCATTGAAAAGCCACAAGATTACGTAGAACTACAACAAACGGTAAACCTCATCCATCGCTATTGGTATAACAATCGCATGCCTGAAGGAACCCAATATGAAAGCTAGTTCAGTTGCAACGAATATTCTTGTTGTTGAAGACAACCCCTTTGACTTTCAAGCGCTAAACCGCACCTTAAGCCGCGACTTTATTGACTGGAATGTGTTTGGCGCTAACTCCATCGATGAGATGCTGTCCGTCATTTCGCACACAACACCTACCGTAGGCATTGTTGACTATCACCTGCCAGATGCAACCGGGCTAGATGCGATCAATATTCTGCGTGAATACATTGATGATATCCCCATTATTCTCGTCACAGGCGGTGTTCAGGCCAGTGAAGCGGTAAGTGCCATCAAGCTAGGGGCCATTGAATATATTGAAAAAGACTTTGAAGGCCGCTACCTGGATAACGTCACGCGATCTATTCAGACCCTGTTACAGCGGCCCAACATTGTTTCATTACCCGCACATCATTACCGCGAACTGCTATTTGAACGCGACTTACTGCGCTGCCGAAACGGATCTTTCAGCCTCGCGCGCAAAGGCCACAAAATAATTGAAGCAATTTGCCAACACTACCCGGCCCACCAGGGTGGCATGCTGTATGTCAGTGAAGAGAATAAGGAAGCCGAGATGGTTGCCGCCTTTGGCGTCAACCGCAGTGCGCAAAAACAGCTTTTGCGGCCCTACGCAATAGACTTCGTTGTCACTGAGAACCTCTCTGGGCGGCTAATGCTGTTCAAGCATAAAGACAGCGCCCAAATTGGGGGTAGCGCCTTAGCCACCGTAAAACTTGAGCTGACGAACATTGTCCGCAAAACCAAGCATATTGAAGCGCTCAGACGCCAAGCAACGAATGACGCCTTGACAGATGCGCTCAATCGGCATGTCCTCCTACCCCGTCTCACAATGGAGCTCGCACGGGTCAAGCGTACAAAACAGCCAATGGGCATCCTAATGCTCGATATTGACCACTTCAAAGCGCTAAATGACCAGTACGGGCACTCTGCTGGAGACGCCGTACTAGCACAGTTTGCAGATGTCATTCGCAAAGGCCTACGGCTCACCGACTCGTTCATCCGCTATGGTGGCGAGGAATTTATTGTCATTCTGCCCGGTACAGACTGGGTGCACGCCGCGATGATTGCCGAACGTCTCCGCAATACGGTAGATAACCACGTGTTCCAATACGAAGGGAATGCATCACTTTCAATTACCGTCAGTATTGGCTACGCCACCGCCGTTGAGGGCACAGAAGACCCTCACAAACTCATCGCCGCTGCCGACACCGGCCTATATGCCGCCAAAGAAAGCGGACGCAATGTCGTCCAATATGGCGAACTCTCAGAAGACGAATAAATAACGCTT
>JAHDBS010000472.1 GCA_020630225.1 Anaerolineales bacterium
GCCAATGGAACAGTGCTGCATGCGCCATTTCACGCATCAGTCGATCTTGCTGTGGTGTGCGATTTTCGGTTTCTAGCAAGGTCCAAGTTTCATTGAAACATTGCACAGACAGTTGTTTATGAATATCTTGAGGCGTCATTTATAAATACAAAGCAGTTTTTTCGGGAGGTTATTCTACTTGTAGCCAATGTTGAATATCAGCTAAGCTTGCTGTTGCTCCGCCACATACGACAATAAGGATGTTTTGAAATTCAGACAAAACAGCCGCCTTATCATAAACAGTAGCCAAGCTAGCGCCACAGGCAGGTTCCACTAATACACGATGGTCTGTTAAGAATCGTTTGCAGGCACTTACCGCGCTATAGTCAGACACAAGTGCTGTCATAATCGGATGCGTTGCTGCTAGCGCAAAAGACTGTGCGCACACTTGCTTTGCGCCAAGTGATTTCGCAACGCTATTGATTGCCGCGAGTTGAACGCGCTTCCCCGCCAATACCGATTGATGATATGACGAAGCACCCTCAGTTTCAACGGCTACGACTGCAACATCTTGCCAATTGTTCCGTTGTAACCCCGCGACGACTCCAGACAACAGTCCGCCACCTCCGACAGATAACACCACTGCATCTGGCTTAAAGCCGCTTGCATGAACCTCATCCACCATTGTCGCGTGCCCTTCCCATATCAACGGATCATCAAAGGGGTGTAAAAAGGCATCGGTAGCACCCACCATGGTTAACGCTAGTTCATTTGCTTCCTGCCATGACTCACCATGCACAATCACCTTCGCCTGCTCCTGTCGCAATAAGTCACGCGCCATTTGCGGCGTGCTTTCGGGCACAACTACTGTCACGGGAATATTCAACGCTCGCCCTGAATAGGCAACAGCCAATCCTGCATTACCACCAGATGACGATACAAAATGCGTTGCCCCTTGGGCGGCATAAGTCTTACAAGCATGTCCAATGCCACGCAACTTGAATGAACCTGACGGTTGTAGTGCATCCATTTTGAGCCAGACAGACCGCCCTAATTGTGAACTAAGCGCTTGCGATTGAAAAAGAGGTGTATTGATATGGAGTGTCATAATGCCCATTTTACTGGTGATAAATTGTTGAGTTGAATACTAACTATCGAGAACGGATGAAAAGCCAAAAATGAAGTAATACCATGCTGCCTACACTGTATAGATGCAGTAGAATCAAAGCATGTATAAAACTCTTTTCCGTCCTGCACTCTTCAACATTGATCCTGAAAAAGCACACCATCTGACGCTTGGCAGCTTACGCAAAGCGCAGTTAGTGCCAGACTCACTCCGGGTATTAGAAGCGCTCTATAAAGTCAATCGTGATGACCTAGCGGTCACTGTTGCTGGATTGACCTTCAAAAACCCAGTTGGAATTGCAGCAGGCTATGACAAAGACGCTGTTGCCGTAAGAGGCTTAGCTGCATTAGGTGTCTCCCATGTTGAAGTTGGAACGCTGACGCGCATTCCACAAGAAGGTAACCCAAAGCCGCGCGTTTTCCGACTACCGGAAGATCAAGGGCTTATCAATCGGATGGGATTTCCAAACGGCGGTGTCGATGATGCCCTGCCAAGACTTGCCAAGCTCAAAGAAAACAAACCTGATGTTGTAATCGGGGTCAATATTGGCAAAGGAAAAGACACCCCACTAGAAAATGCAATTGATGACTACCGCGCTTTGCTGCAAATGGTACATACCTATGCTGACTACATTGCAGTCAACATTAGCTCACCTAACACGGTTGGTCTCCGCAAATTGCAAGGCAAAGAGTTTTTACAAGGCTTAGTCAGTGACCTAATGGCAGAACGCGCCAAGCTGTGTGCGGACAAGCCGCTGTTTGTCAAAATCGCGCCAGACTTAGAAGACGCTGAACTAGATGATATTTTAGAAGTGCTGACGGACAATCAGGTCAGCGGTGTAATTGCGACCAACACCACGATTGGCCGCGAGGGCTTAGTCAGTGCAAATCGATTTGAGAAAGGCGGCCTCAGTGGTGCGCCTGTAAGAGAAAAATCGACAGCAGTCATCAAAGCGATTACAGCAAAGACCAACGGCAATTTACCGATTATTGGCGTGGGTGGCATTGATAGCCCGCAAGCTGCGCAAGAAAAATTAGACGCTGGCGCAAGCTTAGTGCAGGTATATACGGGGATGATTTATCAGGGACCGGGGTTGGTTCAAAGTATCAATAAAGGGCTGAAGGTTTAGAGACCCATCTCTTGGCAAGACAAGAGACTACGACTGCATTTTAAATAAAAACGCTCGATTTTCATCGAGCGTTTTTTTATTTGTGTTTATTTTTGAAGTCTTCTACGCCGAATGCAGAATATTCATCACGTCGCCGTCTTGGACAACGTATTCTTTGCCTTCAGTACGCACCCAACCTTTAGTCTTGGCGTTCGCAATGGAGCCAGCATCAACCAGCTTGTCCCATTCAATGACTTCAGCGCGAATGAAGTGGTGTTCAAAGTCAGTGTGAATAGCACCAGCAGCTCGCGGCGCCTTGTCACCAATCTTGATCGTCCAAGCACGGGTTTCTTTTTCCCCCGCAGTGAGGAACGTCTGCAAGCCAAGCGCTGCAAAGCCAGAGCGGATCAGGCGGTTCAAGCCCGGCTCTGACAAGCCCACGCTTTCCAAGTACTCGACAACATCTTCATCTTCAAGTTCGGCTAACTCTTGTTCCATTTGATTGCACAGCACAATCACTTCTGCGCCTTCTTTCTCGGCTAGCGCTTTGACGCTGTCAACCATTGCATTGCCGTCTAAGACATCATCTTCAGAGACGTTACAAACGTAAATGACCGGCTTAGTGGTGAGCAAGTTGAAGTCTTTTGGCAATTCAACGTCTACCATGCGCGCCGGAATGCCTTCACTCAAGGTTTCGATGAGCTTTTCAACGTTAGCAACAACCGCCGCATCAGCCTTGTTATTTTTTGCAGTCTTGCGCAACTTGAGCATGCGATTTTCAAGCGTTTGCAAATCTGCAAGTGCAAGCTCGGTATTGATGGTCTCAATATCATCCGCTGGATCAATTGCCCCTGCAACGTGCACAACATTTTCATCTTCGAAACAGCGCACCACGTGTGCAATCGCAGACACTTCGCGAATGTTGCCCAGGAATTGATTACCAAGGCCTTCCCCTTGGCTAGCGCCCTTCACCAATCCAGCAATGTCCACAAATTCAACTGTAGTGTGAATAATTTCAGGCAAGCGGTCGCCTTTGGCATATAGCTTTTGCAGCGGTTCAAGCCGCGCATCTGGCACTGCTACGACGCCGACATTTTTATCAATCGTCGCGAACGGATAATTTGCCGCTTCGACATTATTTTTTGTAATTGCGTTGAACAGGGTACTCTTACCAACGTTTGGCAAGCCCACGATTCCAATTCCAAGCATGGAGATTTTTGACCTT
>JAHDBS010000473.1 GCA_020630225.1 Anaerolineales bacterium
AGCCGGTGCGGTTGCGAGGCTTGTTGGAAACAATCCAACAGCATTTGGACAATCGCTCAGCATCGGACATTCCTGGTGCTCAAGGCTAGTCACTTGTCTTAAAACTAAAAGGCGCTGCTCAACCGAGCAGCGCCTTTTTTATTTGATCGAATAGGTTCTATTATCTAACGCTCAAGGGTCAAAGACCAGCGATTGAATGTGCCAACATCATTGTTATGGAGGTCGGCAACTTTTAGTTTCCAAGTCCCCTTAATGTCAGTATTGCCATCTAGCAATGTACGAAGCTGTGGCCGATTGCCAACGTTGAACGTTTGCTTCAAATCATCTGCGCTACCACCATGTCCGGTGTACAGAGCAAAATGTTCTCCGCTGGGGCTAATGAGAAAGACTTGTAAGTCACCACGCCAAGGATGTGTAATGTCTACTGACACGCTAATTGATTTGAGCTTGCCTTTTTCTTTGACTTCCACTTCACTGACAATTCCATTTGGATCATTGTCAGGAATTTCCGCATTGGGTTCCACCATCCACGTGTTGTTAGTGGGTTGATCCACCTTGAAATGTAACGACCAGCCTTCAAGAGCACCGTCATCATGTTTAGCTAAGTCAGCAACAGTGAGTTGCCACTCGCCAGCCATTTGGTTCTGGACAAATTTTGCGAGCGCCGGTGTTGTGGAAAGGGTAAATCGTTTACGAAGATTATCTTGGCTGCCACCTGATCGTGAGTGTAGAACAACAACTTCACCGTTTGGTGCCTGTAATTTGACCTGCAAGTCGCCACGGTAAGGGTGCGCAATGTTCACTTGGACTTCCATACTTGTGATGCGTCCTTGGTCTTTGACTAGAATCGTATCTGAAACCCCTTTCGCATTGTTATCTGGAATATCGCGATAGCGTGTGCTTGTATAGGCCTTGTTTGTAAGCGCAGTGGAGTCGCGCATGTCGGTTGCCTTTGAAACACAAGCGTGGGCATCAATGCGTCCCCAACCGTAGTAGGGTGAGTGACCCTGTGGCGAGTACTTACCATTGCTAGGATCAATTTTGACAGCGGTTTTCCGCATAATTTCTTTGATCTCGGCACTAGTCAACATTGGGTTAGCCGACAGCATAAGCGCTGCAATACCAGCAACAAGCGGCGTTGATGATGATGTGCCACCAAACCCATTGACCGATGTCGTGTAGTCTCCGCTGGCATAGCCCATGCCACCTAGCCGGTCAGTGGTAATAATTGGGCGACCGCCAGCGCCACTGCTTGGGGCGCAAATCCAGACTGCGTCGCCAAAGTTGCTGTAGTGACTGCGTCGGTCGTGGCTGTTAGAGGCTGAAACCGTAATTACATCTGGGTGTAGGGCGAAACCAGAGACGGCTTCGCTATGGTTTCCTGCTGCAAATACCACCACACTGCCTTTGCCATTGCGGCCTTCGCGCGCGGCCCGACTGATAACTTTTCGCATTTGCGTGCTCATGACAAAGCCGTCAACGTCGGCACCCCAACTGCAACTAATTACATCTGCCCCATTGCGCCGCGCATGCTCAAAGAGATCGGTAATGCCGTTGTCATCAAGGTGAGTCGGTAGCCCGACAGGCATGAGGCCACACTTAGGTGCAATGCCAATGGTGCCAATGCCATTTTCATCTGCAACTGCAACGCCAGCACAAGCTGTCCCGTGATTCTCTTCACGGGATTGTGGTGTTGGCAGTTTGCGGTTGTTGCCAAAGTCAAAGGCATGCCGGACTTTGTTTTCGGAATTGAAGTCAGGGTGATCTAGATCAAATCCATCATCAATCACACACACAGTGACATCACTGTCGCCGCGTGAAATTGCCCAAGCTTCTGGAGCGCTAACGTCGGCGCCCTTCGTAAGACCAATTCCACCCCGATTTTCCAAGTGCCACTGTTGATTGAACAGCGGATCATCAGGGTAATAAGCTTGTAGTTCGACAGGGACATAGAAATTCGGTTCTGCGACGCGAATGTCACGCTGTTCACGCAAGTCATTGGCAATCTTGATTGGATTTTCACGCGCAGCCGATGTGAGGGAGAGCATGAATGCTGTGTAGCCTTCTTCATCAAACTCAGGCGTTGGCGACGCCTCAAGACCATATTTCTCTAACAGGGCATTGACACTACGGCTGTCAGCTTCCTCTGCTATTTCAACGTAAATCCGTTCTGTAGGGATGAGGAGGTCACCATTGCCACGCTCTGGCTGATAGACATGCGCGCACCATTCCACTGCCCGGTGAGCGCTTGAGCGCATCTTAGCCATTGCGGATTCCATATGATTAGGATCCACTCGATAAACTTCTAAGCGGCTGGTGCTTGGCAGAATAAAGGATTTGTCGAATTCTGCGCGCTCTAGTCGGTCTTCATCATCAATGCGTGGGTCATAAACACTTGCTCGTTTTTTTACAACAAAGCAGTTAGGACTTTTCTCTAGATTGATGCGAACCGTGTCTCGTTGCACGGCAGATCCGCGACTAAATGTCGTGTAGATTTTTTCAGTCATAAGGCCACAATAAATAAAAAAGGCGCTGTTCAGGATCGAACAACGCCTTCAGAGATTCAAAATGCGTTGTAAATAAAGTTTGTTATGCGTGACTGTCTTGGCCGCGACCAAGGCGGCTAATTAGGAATACTAAGCCAGCACCTACGAGTGCTAAGACCAAAGCGTAGACAACTTCGCCGTTGAAAACGGGCGGCAAAATATTATTTTCAATCAGCGGGACTTTTGCCCCGTGCCGATCAGTCGTCCATTCAAGCACTTCTTTGAACGGCCATAAGCGCCGCAATGACCCAAGCATCAGACCTGTAAGCGCAGCAATGGCGTAGTCACCATAGTTTTCAAATAGCCAGCTGAGGAAGCGCGCAATACTTAGTAAGCCAATAAGCACGCCAATCCCTACATACACTAGCACGGTAATGTCTTCCCAAACGATCCCAGTTTCTAGGATTTCACTGCCGGGGACAGCACCGAGCACGCGGTTATATTTCCCAAGCAACAGTAGAATGAAAGAACCTGAAATTCCAGGCAAAATGAGTGCACAGCTAGCAATTGCGCCACTGAAGATAAAGAACCACCACGCATCTGGAGTTGTAGTTGGGACTGCCCCGACTAAGAAATAAGCCCCTACGGTTGTAACAGCTGCTAGACCGATGGTAATTGGGTTCCAGCTTTTCACAGTTGCCCCAACTGTGATAACAGACGCGGCAACAAGTCCGAAGAAGAAGGCCCAAACCCGGCTTGGGTGGGTTTCAAGCTGATGTTCCAGAAAACTAGCCAAACTAACGATTGCAAGCAGATTGCCAACAACAATCGCCAGTAAAAATTGCCACGGGACAATTTGAAAAACGCGTTTTATATCAAATTTGAAGACTGAGCGAATCAGGTCTAAATTGATACTTTTGATTGCGTTGAGCAATT
>JAHDBS010000474.1 GCA_020630225.1 Anaerolineales bacterium
ACTTGGGCACCTGATGCCTTCAGCAATATTGATAGTGAAAAAATCAATGCGATTGTGACCGACGCCAACGGCATTCTATGGGTGGCCACTGATGATGGTGTGTACAGTCAGACGGAAACCGATTGGGAAAAGATCACCAGCGGCACATTACCCAGCGACGAAACGCGCAGCATTGCTAGCGCGGACGGCAGTGGTCTCTGGTTTGGCACACGCAAGGGGCTTGTGAGCCGCATCGGGCCGCAGTTCCGCACTTATGAAACAGAAGACGGCCTCGAAAGCAATTTCATTCAAGATCTTGTTATTTCGCCAGACGACGATATTTGGATTGGCACCCTCGACGGCGGCATCGCAACAATCGATGAAGACGATGCTTGGCAATCCATTACCGCTGCAGACAGCCTAATTTCTAATGACATCTGGTCAATGGCCTTTGGCCCGGACGATGAACTCTGGCTGGGCACACAAGGTGAGGGCGTAATGGTCTTCGCAGATGACGAGGTGACAACCTACACAACTGCCGATGGCCTAGCAAACGACACCATCAATGTTGTGGTGAACGGCCCTAACCAAACACCTTGGGTTGGGACAGCACAACAGGGACTTTACAGCTTTGATGATGAATTCGTCACCCAAAGTTACGATGGACGCGGCAGCGTGTTTGACCTAGATTTTGATGACGCAAACACCATGCGAACCGCTGTATTCGACGGAGATTTGCTCCGCACAGTTAACACTGGCACCGTCTGGCGCCCCGTGGTCGCAGAAAATGCGCTGCCATCTGAAAAAGCGCTCTCGATTTTTGCCACAGACAACAACAATCTCTGGCTAGGCACTGCTGGTGGCGGCGCGCTTTACTTTGATGGCTTAGACTGGACAATCTTCACCGACACTGACGGGTTGGCGAACAATATCGTGTGGGACATCACTGCTGATGCCGATGACAACATTTGGTTGGCGACTAGTAACGGAATTTCTGTTTATGATGGTGAAACATGGCGCAGTTACGCAACAAAAGACGGCTTAGCAGGCAATGAAGTTCGTGCTCTAAGCTTTGATACAAATGGCACTTTATGGGCTGCAACCAGTGGTGGGGTTTCAAGAATCAGTACTAGCGCAATAAATCCTTAAAAAGGGTTTGACGGCTTACTCTATTCGTGCAACAATCGAATAGTAATTTCTATGAATGCTGACCCCAACAACAAACCGGTGATTGTCTGTGTTGAAGATGATCGCATGACCCTAGACCTGATTAAGCTCTCTTTGGGTGACGGGTACAATTTCATCGGTGTTTCGAATCCATCAGATGCGATGGCAGTGCTCACGCGCTTCCGTCCAAATCTGATTCTTTTGGATATCATGATGCCAGAAATTAGCGGTTGGGAAATTTTCCGGCGAGTCCGAAACGACGAAAGGCTCAAAGACGTTCCAGTCATGATGCTAACCGCAAAATCTGCTAAGGTCGATCGCATCTATGGTGAGCAAGTGGCGAAGGTAGACCGTTATCTACTCAAGCCCTTCGAACCACGTGAACTCAAGAACGCAGTACAAGAAGTGCTAGCGGAACGCGCAGAAAAAACAGAGTAAACAAAAAAATCGGCCAATTGGCCGATTTTTTTTATTTATTTGCCTTTGCTTTCTCTTCCTGGCGAGTAATTGACGCCTTCACGAAAGCATCGAACAATGGATGCGGGCGCAATGGCCGCGACAAAAATTCTGGGTGAAATTGACTACCGACCATAAATGGATGGTCGGCCACTTCCGAAATTTCAACCAAACGTCCATCTGGTGACAGCCCAGAGAAGACCATGCCTTTTTCAGAGAGCTCTTCACGATAAGCATTGTTGAATTCCCAACGGTGACGGTGGCGTTCTTGAATGCTATCTGCACCATAAGCCTGGTGCGCTTGTGATCCTGCTTGCAATTCACACGGGTACACACCTAAGCGCATGGTGCCACCCATATCGGCCAAATCGTGCTGATCCGCCATAAGTGAAATTACTGGGTGATCACAGTGTGGTTCAAACTCGGTGGAGTTCGCGTCTTCCAAGTCTGCAACTGAGCGCGCAAATTCAATACACATAATTTGCATTCCCAGACAGATTCCAAGATAAGGCACTTTTTGTTCGCGTGACCAACGGGCCGCCATGACCATGCCTTCAATGCCACGCTCGCCAAACCCACCAGGTACCAACACACCGTCGGCAGACACAACTTGCTCCCAAGCTTCGTCACTTTCCAAATTAGTTGCTTGAACCCAGCTAATATCAACTTCATAGCCATGCGCAAGCCCCGCATGATAGAGCGCTTCACGAACGCTGAAGTAAGCGTCTTCTAGCTCTACATACTTGCCAACAATCGCAATTTTGACCTTTGGCTTCGTACGATTGTTGATCTTAGCAATAAGCGTTTTCCAGTCGGTCCAATCTGGAGTTTTGGCAACATCCTTAAGTTCCAACTTATCAACAACAAGTTCACCAATATTGAGGTCTTCCAGATACAAAGGAACATCATATGGCAAATCACTCGTTTCCAAAGGAACGACAGCGTGCTTATCCACATCACAAAACTGGGCGATTTTTGCCGTAATTTCAGTGCTGATAGGATAATCCGCCCGCGCCACAATCACGTCTGGCGCAATGCCCATAGAGCGCAATTCACGCACAGAGTGTTGCGTTGGTTTAGTTTTCAATTCGCCCGTTGCTCTAATGTGGGGCAGCCAGGTGAGATGGACAAACAAGGTCTTTTCACGCCCAAGTTGATGACGCAACTGTCGGAGCGATTCCATGAAAGGCTGGCCTTCAATATCGCCCACTGTTCCCCCAACTTCACAAATAACAACATCGGCTCCGGTTTCGCGGCTAACCAGCGAAATACGGCGCTTAATTTCATTTGTAATATGTGGGATAACCTGAATCGTGCCGCCTAAGTAGTCACCACGGCGCTCGTTTGCAATAACAGTGCTGTAAATTAGCCCCGTTGTGATGTTACAAACCTTACGCAGCTTGATGTCGATGAAGCGTTCGTAGTGACCCAAGTCAAGGTCAGTTTCAGCGCCATCATCGGTCACGAAAACTTCCCCATGCTGATAGGGTGACATAGTGCCAGGATCGACGTTCAAATAAGGATCCAGCTTTTGCACTGTCACCTTGATCCCCCGTTCCTTGAGCATTCGGCCTAGTGCCGCAGCAACCACGCCTTTCCCCACTGAACTAAGTACACCACCTGTAACAAAAATGTATCTTGTCATCACACCCTCAAATTTAAATCAACGATTGAGCCATAAAACGCTAAATTGTAACAGCCATAATCCAGAAATGGAGTGGCAAGATTCGACCAATTTTTGGACAGCACTTCCAACGCAAAGTATCCAAATTCAAGGGCAATCTATAGCAAGTTAGTTAAAT
>JAHDBS010000035.1:0-6267 GCA_020630225.1 Anaerolineales bacterium
CAGACTCTTACAGGTTAACAGACGATCGTCTTCTGCGTTATTGTGTCCTTAGTGGTTACATAATAGCCATGTAAACCTTCTTTTTCTCGACTTATCAAAAACAGCGCTATGTAAGTAGCGCTGTTTTTGATTCGATACTAAAGACTGTTTTCAGTCAAATCTTGGTCAATGTTCCGAATTGAAGCACCAAATTTCTTGAGAAATCTAATTCAGAATTGTAACCAAACGCAACTATTAGTAGATGGCTTTGCTAAACCTAAGTATTGGGTGTTTGCTCATAAATTCTGTGATTTTTTGTATTTTTTCTTCAGCCTTTTAGGCAAATGTGTATCTGTTGTAAACATCACTAGAAATTGTGTTGGTAAAAAATATTCTCATATTTGATCGATATATCTCAATTATGTGCGATTTTGACGCCCACGCTAGAAAAGCCAACAACTGTTTTTTTACCAAGCTGTAACGTAAATACAATCGACAAGGTGAATTAGACCTACTAAAGTCTGTGCACATTGCAGTTTGTCCGCCATGTTGGGCAAAGTTGCAACGTTTCTTCTTGGCATGCCTAGCTGAAATTGTAGTACCCGAAGTAACCAATCAAAAATCTATACCGACGGTTATCAGGGGAGGGGCCTAGCTCAGGATCTTGAACCGTCTAGTTACGAGGAAACTCACTATGCGAATCAGGATTCTTACATTCTTCGCGTCGGGTGTGTTTGCCGTGCTATTGAGTCTGTTCTCAATTTCGACTGCTAGCGCGAGTAATCATGATCCACACGTTCCGGTGACAAATTTGCCGGTTTGCAGCTACCTAACAACCTATACCGCGCTAAATACTGCGCCTGCACCACAAAACTGGGGCGATGTCTTGCACCTGGCTTATCAATCCATGGGCTCACATATCACTTACAGTGAAATTTGGGTGCACGATGTGAGTAACAATCATCCTGCTGCATTCTTAGGCGCAACAAGTTATGGACACGCTGGCGATGCCCACGTAGACACCGCAGGTGCTAACCCCAACGTGCATGCAGTCTACGAAATGATGTTCATTCACACGCTCGATGGGCATCATGCACCATCCTGTCGTAGTAATGCCCACTATGTCAACCTGATGCCAGCCGGTGGTCACCCAGCACCAGCGCCTGCGCACCACCACGCTGCTGCCCATCATGTTCCTACGCATAATGCGCATGCAGTAAGTCCGGCACACGCAGTTTATTACCCTTCAACTGGGCATCACGGACATGTGCACACACCACGGCACGGTGTAGTCATTGAACATCATGGACACCATGCTATTGATGCGCATTACACTGCCTTTCACGGAGTAGGGTTATATCAAGGTAACCCAAGTGCACATCACCATGCCTATGCAGATTATCATCATGCTGTTGCATTGTATGATCCAGTTGGGCATGCGATTGCCCATGAGCTTGCAGCGCACGAAACAGCATTTCATGGTGTCAATTTATATAACAACAACGCGTACACACACCATGGAAACGCTGGTCTAGCACATACGACTGCGCCAGTTACACATCATTTTTCACATCATACAGCGTCTGTTTATCAACCAGCACACGTACATCATGCTGTGCCGCTATATCATTCGCATCATGGACACCATGCACCTGCAGCTCATCACCATCATGCTCCCGCTGTTCATCATGCGCCTGTAGTTCACCACGCTCCTGCTGCGCATCATCAGACTGCTCCGTCATATCATGGAGCAGGTGGAATTTTTGCGGGACATGCGCCACCAGTTCATTACGATCCACATGCATATGTTCCTGTGACCCACCTTTACGGTCAGTATGTAGGTGGTCATCACTAGTTTTACTACTCAATTCCTCTGAGTAAACAAAAAGCGCCGACAATGTTGAACATTGCCGGCGCTTTTTATTTTTATGCGTATATATGCGTCGTTATTCGACCGTCACGCTTTTCGCTAAGTTACGTGGCTGATCTACATCACAGCCGCGTAAGAGCGCAACATGGTAACTCAAAATTTGCATTGGGATAACAGTCAAGATAGGGCTAATGAGCCAAGAGCTATCAGGTACCCACATGACATGATCAGCGATATCGGCGACGCGTTGGTCTCCATCTGTTGCGACTGCTAAAACAGGGGCGCCACGGGCCTTCGCTTGTTCAAGCTGGCTGATCATCTTTTCATACCATTGGTCTTGAGTGGCAATTGCAATGACTGGCATTTCTTCATCAAGCAGTGCGATTGGGCCATGTTTCATTTCGCCAGCTGGATAGGCTTCTGCATGAATGTAAGAGATTTCCTTGAGCTTCAAGGCGCCTTCATACGCGATTGGCATATTGACACCGCGGCCTAAGTATAAGCAGTGATCGATATCTTTGATGGCGCGCGCAATTTTTTCAATATCGGCTTCGCGATCTAATAGCTCACCGATCTTTGCTGGCAGTTGCGAGAGCTCGTTCGCCATTGCCATGCGGTCTTCGTTGCTAAGCAAGCCGCGTAAGTCAGCTAAGGCCATGGCTAACAGATATTGATCTACTAGAGGGGCGGTAAAAGCTTTGGTGGACGCCACACCGATTTCAGGCCCTGTGTGCATCGGAATGCACCCGTCGGCAATGCGCATGGCCTCAGAACCCACTGCATTTACAATGCTCCAGAGCGTTGCGCCACGATTCCGGCCTTCCACCATTGCAGCGAGTGTGTCAGCTGTTTCACCACTCTGGCTAATTGCCATCACCACAGTTTTGTCGTCCACAATTGGGTCTGAATAGCGGAACTCTGAAGCGATACTAACCTCAACAGGCACTCGGGCTAGTTTTTCCAAGTAAACCTTGCCGACCATACCTGCATTTGCAGCTGTGCCGCATGCAGTAATCACAATCCGGTTGATTTTGTTCGCGAGTTCTTCTGTTAAGTTCAATTCAGGAAGCGTAACCTTTCCGGTTTCCCAGTCAATACGCGTACCGATGGTGTCAGTAATTGCACGAACTTGTTCGTGAATTTCCTTTTGCATGAAGTGCTTGTATTCGCCTTTCTCTGCTGCAACAGGATCCCAAGAAATCTTTTGGCTTCTAAATTCAACAGGCTTACCTTCGAAGTCTGTAATTTCATAGCCCTCGCTGGTGATTACAGTCATCCAGCCAGCTTCCATAAAGGTCACATGGCGTGTGTGTTCAAGAATGGCTGGCATGTCGGAGGCCAAGAACATTTCTTCTTCTCCAATCCCAATGACAACTCCGCCAGCATTGCCCATCCGGGCGGCTACAATTTTGTCTGGTTCGCGAGTGCTCATGGC
Source organism: Anaerolineales bacterium (assembly GCA_020630225.1). Taxonomy (GTDB): domain Bacteria; phylum Chloroflexota; class Anaerolineae; order Anaerolineales; family UBA6668; genus JAHDIM01. Next base: position 3,285 of record JAHDBS010000035.1, read on the forward strand.
GACAACTGCGTTTGCACCGCGCAAGTGTTGTAAGGTTTGGCGAACAGCGTCTACAAAAGGAATACCTGTTGCGTAGTGCTTTTCAATGAGGTGCACAATAACTTCAGTGTCTGTGTCTGACTTGAATTCGACGCCTTCAGCCATCAGTTCTTCCTTGAGTTCAAGGAAATTCTCAACAATTCCGTTTTGTACAATCACAACCTCACCGGTGCTTCCTAAGTGAGGATGAGCATTACGTTCGCTTGGGGCACCATGGGTTGCCCAACGGGTATGCCCAATTCCAATATGCCCACCAAGCGGGTTCGTGCCCACTAGTGCTTGTAAGTTGCGTAATTTGCCCACGTCACGACGCACGCTAATTTCGCCTTCAGCAATGGTCGCTACACCTGCTGAGTCATAACCACGATATTCAAGCCGTTTTAGGCCATCTAAAATAATTGGCGGGGCGCTACGCGGCCCAATGTATCCAACAATGCCACACATAATTCGTCTCCAGAGTTGTAAATGCGATGAACAACATAAACACGCGAATACAGGTGCGTGGTTTACATGCATTTACACAAATATATTTAATTCATCAAAGTAGTGAGCCGATGTTTCTGCTTTTGTCTTGACAGTTGCCTGCCAGCTTTGTGCTGAAACTCAATTTTTGGGGAACAGATTACGGGGTCGGTACTCCCGGAGGGCATCCGCTGATTCTTCGATTTTCGCCAGCTATTGCTGACAACCCTCAACCTCGTCAACCACATGAAGTGGTCCTTGCGCTAAACGCTCCCATATTTAGTTGTTGTTTTGTAGTTGTGCAACTCCTTACTAAATAATTGCTGCATAAGGTTAGCACCTAACCGTATAGTGTCAATTGGTAAAAATTGACGATAGGGAAAGGGTTTGGTTTGAGTATGTTGAAAATAAAAACGGCTGACATCTGATGTCAGCCGTTCAAAATTACATGTTGGCTTTATGCAAAAGCTTAGATTGGCGCCTGCATAGTGACGTCCATATCCATGTCCATGCCAGTGCCACCTGAAGCATTTGTTGCTTCGCGGTACGCTTGACCAAACAGGTGTCCACCAACCAGATATTGGTACAAAGTTGTTACCAATATACCGACACCACATAGCAAGAGGCCAATGTTTGGTAGGACAGATCCTACGACCATTAGGATGACCATCCCGATTAGGTACCCACCAATGTTGCCACGGAATACTTTGAATGCATTAAGTGGGTTGATTGCTTGCCCTAGTGAACCAGTGTCTGCCAAAATCCCACGTGCTGCAGGAATAAGGAGAAATAGCAATGCAAATGGTAGTGACAGACAAACGCCGCCAGCCAGAATTAGACCAGCTGTGTCTTCGCCTAATTGTTCAGCCATAAGTGCTGCGCCCCCAGCTGAACAACCAATAATGAGCATCATTGGTAGTGCCCAAACAAAGGTAATAACCATAAATTTGAAGCCATCAGCAAAGTATTGCCCAAATTCACTCCAATCAGGTAATTCATTTGGATCACCTTTGATCACGCGCCGTGTGATTTCAATAGTCCAACCAAGAACAGGAATGAGTAAAAACCCTGTTATAAAGCCACCTAAAACAAGAACAGCTCCAATTCCTATTTTCTTAATCCATTCTTCGTCTTCAAAGGCGAATGTGAACGCTTTACCGTAATCCATTTGCAATGTCTCCGTTATTTCCCTTCTGTAAATTCAACTAACAAACTATTTAAGTGTTTTGTTAGTAAGTCAGTCTTTTGATTGTAAAACAATTCTTTAGTGTAACCAAGCATAATTCAGTTGGTTATTTGTTATTACGCAGTATCTTTCTGGAAGTTTCGTCAACCCGGTCCTAAAAAATACTGACTATTTGTGTCAACTTAGATAAATTCAATGTGTGTTGTACTAGCGTTTTCTAAATTGGCATATTCTCCACGACGTTCTTCTGGCAACATTTGTGCCAAGATATACATCGCTTCGTCTGACATAGCTTTTAGCGTTTCTCGTGGCGGGGTGCGGCGGCCTTCACGAATAAATTTGAAGGGTTTGCCCAAGGTTACTTTTGCGCCTGCTTCAGCCCAACGCTTGCGACTTACCGAAGGAAACCCAGGAGTTCCTTCAATTGCAACAGGCACAATGGGAACGTCTGCTTTGAGCGCTAGCCAAGCAAAGCCTTCTTGCACTTCTTGCAGTGCGGGATGTCGAGTTCCTTCTGGCGCGACCAAGATGATTTCACCAGCTTTGAGTACAGTCAATGCTTGCTTTAGGGCATTGAGATCTAAGCCATCACGATCGACTGGAATGACTTCCCAAAGCTTAGGAAAAATCCCCCAAATTGGATAGTCATACACCTCACGCTTTGCCATTGGAATAATATTGCGAGGCAAATTACCTAACACAACAATCGGATCAATAAACGCAATGTGATTGATCATGATAATGGCAGGCCCATCTTTAGGTAAATTCTCAACACCGTTGATGGAATCTATTTTTGCAAGCCAGCGCCAAGCAATATTGTCAATCATCCAGCGCAGGCGATTGCGCATCGGCTCTAAGGCCGCGTGATCATATTGCTTAGGATTTGTTGCTGCCATTTTGTTGTGCAATTAGGTGTCGCATTTCAGCAACAACCTCCGCAATACCAAGATCGCTTGAATCAATGATGTGGGCATCATCAGCTGCTTTGAGCGGCGCAACCTCACGGTTCATGTCTGCATTGTCTCTGGCTTTTATACTCGCCAAAATTTCAGCATAATCGCTTTCGACCCCGTTGCGCTGATGCTCAGCATAGCGTCGATTTGCGCGTTCTTCTGCGCTCGCAGTGATATAGAACTTGATGTCAGCCTGTGGCAATACGACGGTACCAATGTCGCGGCCAATCATGATGACATTGCCATTTGCACCAATGTCACGCATTTTGTCTGTCAAAATGCTACGAATTTCAGGATTGCGTGCGATTCCAGAGACATTTGCATCAACTTTGGGCGTATGAAG
>JAHDBS010000035.1:6367-21047 GCA_020630225.1 Anaerolineales bacterium
TTTCAGGATTGCGTGCGATTCCAGAGACATTTGCATCAACTTTGGGCGTATGAAGCTCCCAAGTGGCATCTGTTCCGTCAACTAACACTGTATTTTTGCGGCCATCGTCATATTCAGACGGCACAACTCTGATGTCTAAATCTTCTGCGACGACAAGCGATGTTTTTGCGTCAGAAGTGTCAACGCCACGCTGTAACGAGCCCCAGGTAACAGCTCTATACAACACGCCAGTATCGAAATATAAATAACCTAGTTCTGCTGCAAGCCGATATCCCACAGTCGATTTACCAGATGATGCTGGACCATCGATTGCAATGGTTGAGATTGATGAGGATGTTGTCATGCTTACCGGCGCCGTCGGCCTTTGCTTTGCGATTTTCGTGGCTGCTTGATTTGTTCAATCTCTTTGTCTGTCAAGTAGCGCCATTGGTTTAGCTGCAGTCCTGCAAGCTTCAATGGGCCTAGGCGTTTGCGCACAATCCGTTTCACTGGAATTCCAAGCAGTTCGCCAATGCGTCGAATCTGATGCTTTTGGCCTTCTTTCATAATGACACGCAGCCAAGTTCCTGAGGCACCTTTGCGCATAAATTGAACCTTTGCCGGTGCGGTACGATAACCATCTTCCAGAACTACACCGCGACGCCATGTGGAAAGGTGTTTTGCATCTGGGTAACCAGACACTAGCACTTCATACTCTTTGTCATGTCCGTAGCGTGGGTGTGTCAGCCAGTTGGTGACTTCACCATCATTGGTCATGAGAATGAGTCCTTCACTGTCCATGTCCAAGCGTCCGACAGGATAGAGTCGGCCAGGAATCATTGGAATGAGTTCGCGCACAGTAGGGCGGTCGCCTTGACTTTCTAATGAAGACACTACACCGCGTGGTTTGTGAATCATCACATAGGTATATTGTTCAGGCTGTTGAATAGGCTTGAAGTCAATCGTGATGCGATCTTTTGTCGGATCTGCTTTGTCACCAAGCTTGGCAACTTTGTCATTTACGCGAATACGGCCATGTTTGACCATTTCTTCGCAAGAGCGCCGCGACCCGTAGCCGGCTTGCGCTAATATTTTTTGTAATCTTTCTGCTGTCATTCGTTTTCAGGCTTTTTTACAGGTGCCCAGCCTGAACCCGCTGATGAAGATGGCTCTTCACTTTCAGCAGGTGTATCGGTCGTTGGCTCTGCGGCTGCATATGCTGTGCCTTCGGCTGGTGCCGGTTCAGTTACGACGGTGTCATCTGTGCTTTGTTTTGCATCAGACTCGTTGTCTTCGTTTGTCTCTTCGTTTTCAGACGGAGACAATGTGCCTAAATCGATAGGCGGTAGTTGTTCAAGTGCGCTTAGCCCAAATTCTTGTAAGAAGGTTGCTGTAGTTCCGTACAGAATTGGGCGCCCTGGAGTTTCTGCTCGACCAACTTCTTCAATTAATCCTGCTGTGTGCAGGCGCTTGATGACATAGTCAGAGTTCACGCCCCGCACTGCATCGATTTGCGGGCGTGATAATGGTTGTTGGTAAGCAATAATTGCTAGAGCTTCAAGTGCGGCCTTGCTGAGTTTTGACTTACTGTCTAACCCTAAGAAGCGTTCTACCAACCCCGCATTTTCTGGGGCTGTGGTCATTTGAACGCGATCTTTCTTCAAATGTTGCAAGCGTAGACCGCGAGTTTCATAGTCGCTTTCTAACGTTGCGAGCGCTTTTTTGATGAAGCGTGGTTTTACTTCCAATGTTTCTGCCAAGACAGAAATTGGTGTAGGGCCATCTGCAACAAACAATAAGCTTTCAATTTTTGCTTCCAGTGTTGGCTCAGGTGTTGTGTTTTCTTCAGTCGCGTCAGTCATAACATTAGGCTTGAAAAAGCCGCGCGATTATAGCATGCGGGCAATTTGCGGTTGAGAATGGATCAGAAGACAAGTAAACCAACGACAATGGTGGCGATGGTCACGGTCAAGTTGTCGAAGTCACCAAAGGGCAATGCTTCTACAACAGCACCAACAATGGCAAGGATAGCAGTGCCTGACAAAATTGTGCCTGTGGAATAGGCTGGTGCAAAATATCCCCAGCTATTGAATAGCCAGACGTAAACAAAAGCAAAGCCAAATCCGGCGACTAGCATGGCTGCTGAGCCAGCCCAACTTTTATCTGAATTGATGGGCAATTTGCGTGTCCCAAAGTTACGCCCAATAACATCAGCAAATCCGTCGCCTCCGCACAGCAGCATTAAGGCTGCCATTCCAATCGGGGCACTTCTCCACCAAACAATCGTAGCAATAATGAAGGCAATGCCATAAATGAGGGGGCCGCGTAGAATTTCTCGGCGATCTCCAGACCGGCTAAGTGCTTGCACTGCGTCAGGATCATTGATGATGCCGAGCCCGACAAACAAGAATTGGAGTGTGATTAATCCAGGGACCAACGCTGCCCAATATCTTGCTGTTTGTAGATCGCTGAACAATACCCAACACAGTACGAATAGTGGTCCGGTGCCAATGTGTACGAGTTTGCGGCTTAGAGTTTCAACTAGTAACTTTCGTGCTGCTAATGCATCAATCAGGCGTAGCCAGCCAACAGCTAGCCCAAGTGTAATTAGCGTTGCGATTCCATCATTAAGCAGAGCATTTTCGAAGAGCATTGTTCTATTTTACCGAATGCTTTCATAAGTAAGGCGCATTCGTCTTAATTAACAAGCCAAGGTCTCAACTAAAACTTACTGTTTCAGTCGACCTTCGTAAGTTAGACTAAATGAGTAGGTTAGTTTTAGGTAAAGTTTGAGCATTCCGTGGTAGGTAAAGATGTTCGAAAAACATGTAGGTTATTCTTTCGTGTTCCCCTCTCTTAATGAGCTACTGCCTTCTGAAGCGCGTTTCGACCGTTACAAGATTCGGCAACATGTCTCACAGTCAGCGTATTTCAACGCGTATGTTGCTTATGACTTACGTGAAAAGCGCGACGTTTGGTTAAAGGTGCTTGCGCCTGCTTTCACCCAAATTCCAGAGCTTTATAGTTATTTGAAGCGTGTTGCACGTCAGGATTACATCCCGATGCAGCACCGTAATATATTGCCTTTGCTACGTGTTGGACAACACGACGGCAATATTTTTATTGCGCGACCTTATATTGAAGGGCATAGTGCGCAAGATCATTTAGACCAGTTTGGGTCTTTCAGCGTTTTGAATGTTAAGACGCTGCTCCAAAAATTATTACCTGCTTTGCGCCACATGCATGAGAAAGGGGTCTCACACCTCAACCTCAAGCCCTCTAATATTATGATGGATGAAACGGGCGACCCGTTTCTAGTCGATGCTGGCCTAACGCCGATATTAGATATTGCAGTTCGCGCCTTAGTGCCCGACGCAGTGCATTTACAATCGATTCATGCATCTCCAGAGCAATTAAAAGATAGAAATCCAAGCACACAAAGTGATATTTATTCGTTGGGTAGCGTGATTTACACCATGCTGACTGGTAAAACTCCGTTTTCAGCAACAACCAATACCGAGTTGTTTGAAGCGCAGTTTGTTAGCTATGTTCCAAATATCCAAACCGTCAAAGTTGATATTCCTGACGATTTAGCAAAATCGATTGAGGTTGCGCTGAGCTTTTCACGCGCTGGTCGGTTTGACTCAATTGCGGAGTGGACTGCTGAAGTATCAGAAGCAATTCCAATCACGCTGACACTCAATGAAATGATGTTGCCGCGTGATGAAATTGACACAGCCAAAATGGATGTTGCCCCAGTTGGTGCTGCAATTGATTTGGCCCAAGCACCCGTTACTGAGTCAGAAACGAGTGGAGGTGAAATCTGGGAGTTACTGGAAGCTGAGTTGACCAAGTCCGTTCAAGAATATCAACCAATTCCAGTGCGAGAAACAGCGACGCTGCAATATCAACAGTTTGTTGAGGCAGTGCGCGATGGCAGGATTACTGAACCGCTCGACCCAGTTGTAGCAGATGCGGATGAGCCGCAGCTAGCACCAATTTCATTTGATACGTCAGGTAGCGCGCCATTAAGTGCCACAAATAGCTTCACACCTAAGATTTCTAGATCACAATTGGTGTCTGCGGCTCCACGAAAAATTATTTTGGAAGAGCCTGTGATCCGAGGTGTGGTGGCAACACCGAAACCAGTTGATGTTGCGCCGCCGCTTTATAAGCACCGTTTGTTTTTCCCAATTACAGCGATTAGCATTGCGCTGTTCTTAGGACTAGCGTTGTGGAATTTTCTGCCTAACCGAAACTGGGCAACGCCAACAGTTTCTGAGGCGGATGTGTCTACACTGCCGAGTAGCGTAGCAGATCACGGTCCAAAAATTTCTGCTATGGAAATGGAAGCCATTAGTCCTCCAGAGTTACCTGTTGAGGCAACAGATGCCGAGTTTTCACTAGGCGAAAGTGCCAGAATGGTTGTTGGCGCAAAACCGGCTACAAAGTCAGATAGTAGCGACGAAGCCGCTGTTGCTATTCCTATTACAGGCTCTACTGACAAAGCATTTACAGAGGCGTTGATTGGCATGGTGAATGAGCATCGGCAGCCAATATGTGGCACGGGTGATGATTTGGCGATCCAGAGCGTGCTAGGCCGTGCTGCTAGCCTGCGCAACATCGATATGCTTTCTCGTGGCTATTGGGCACAAACTGATATTCTTGCGAGTACAGACGATCTGATGGTTGAGGCAGCGTTGGTTGCTGTTTCAGATGGGAATGCTTTCTTATTTGGCGGTGAAAATCCAGATTTTCCAAGTGCTGAAGGTGAATTTCTAATTGGTACTGAAAATTTACTTTTGGTTGATGGATATCATGCTCCTGAGAAATTAGCTTCAATTGCGTTTGACTCTTGGCTAGCTAGCCCACAACAACGCCTCAATATTGAAAGTTGCTATTGGAACAATGTTGGTATTGACATTTTAGAAAGTGACAATTGTCAATTTACGTTAGAGAATGGGGCACAAGTTGCATACGAAACTTGTACGCTGGTCACGCAAATTTACACTGTAAATTCGCCAAACATCCCATAAAATATACACGACTTGTAAATTGAAAAACGCCGCTTTAAATGCGGCGTTTTTGGTGTATTTCTTGCATATCTTATGGAGCGTTGCAAGAACAATTCCCTCTCAATCTTTCCTCAAGCCTATCTCAACAAAGCCTATAGCTGACTTGGTCACTGCTTAGGCTAATCTGATTACATGCGTCTTCATATCTATTGGGAGATGCAGAGAAGGGCGCAGCAATTCGCTGCAAAGTGGAGAACTGAATGTCGTTGTCAGAAATTTCAATAGAAATTCAACAGACAATAAACTTGCAAATTAATAAACGACACAGCAGTACGTCGTCTCGCAAGTAATTGGGTGCAATGTGACTGAAAGTAAGAAAAAGTATTTACCGGACTATGGCGAAACGCTTCAACCAGGCGAAAAGTTTGCGTCATATACCATTGAAGAAGAAATAACCGCGACCGGTGTTGGCACTGTCTATAAGGCGCGTGCCAAAAAGTCTGATCCGCCAATCGCACTGAAAGTGCTGGCTCAGGACTTCGCCGAAGTTGATGGTCTCTTGCAATATTTACGTTTGGTTGCCAAGCGTGACTTGTTGCCACTGAATCATGGCCGTCTGCTACAGCTCCATAAAGTGGGCCAAAGCCGCGGACAAATTTATATTGCGCGTGAATTTGCGCCTTTTGGTAGCCTCCAAGATGAATTAAACCTTGGGCGGCGCTTTTCTGTTTCTGAAGTTCGCCAAATCCTCCAACAAATTGGCCCGGCGTTGAACTATCTGCATCAGGTTGGTGTTGTTCACCAAAACTTGAAGCCGTCTAACATCCTCATTACGGATGATGGTTCTGCGAAACTGGCCGATGTTGGGATGGCGCCTTTGCTTGAAGCAGCAGCGCAAACGTTCATGGTGTCAGGTATCCGTCTTAGCACCCCGACGTACCTTGCTCCAGAACAGCTCAACACCCGCAGCACAGATGTAACGTGGCAAAGCGATGTTTATGCGCTGGCTGCGATGGTTTTCCATCTGCTTTCAGGTCGCCCTCCGTATGAAGCTAGCAACCCGGACGAACTGTTCGAGTTGATGTACACCCAACCGGTTCCAAACATCAAAGATTTTGAACCGAATATTCCGCAAGAAATTGCGCATGCGTTGAAAGTTGCGCTCAGTTTCTCAAAAGCAGGGCGTTTCGAAACCCTAGCGGAAATGATGTCTGCGCTAAGTGGTGCAGTTCCAATTGAATTGCCAGTTGAAGACATTCTATTAGAACGGCCTTCAACCGCAGACTTGGAAGCTGAACTTGAGCCATTGCCGGAAATTCAGCCAATTGCTGACTTAGCCGAACCAGTTTCAGCAACTCCTGTCATTGACGAAGGTCTAAAGATCCCAGGTCTCACGGAAGAACTGCAGATCCTACAAGAGCTTACTGAGTCAATTAGTGACAAAGATGGCGACGGCGTTCTTGATCATGAACCTGAAGAAGAACTACTAGCGCCAGCACGCGTCAAGCCTAATCAGCGCCCAGCGCCTGAACCAGTCTTCATTCCTGTTGAAGTCACTGAAACAGGAAAAGCGCCAGCTGGCGAGAAAATTGGCCGCCCAGCGAAGAAACAAACTGAAGAACGACAACGCAAAGCCGGTGGCTTCTTTGGTCGATTTGGTGCCCGCGCGGCCGTGATGGCAGCAACAGCAGCGATGGTCTTATTTGTTGTTGGTGGGGCAGGCTTCCTGTTTACACTAAACGGACAACCTTCAACTGAAGGGGATCAGATTGCAGCTTTTCAAGCAACTGCTGCTGCCCAAGATCTAATCCCAGCAACAGGTGAAGATGCTGCAGGTGAAATTGCATCTGGTGATACTGAACTGCGTGATATTCAAGACGTAGACTCAGACCCAATTGATGACGTCAATCGTGATTCAGCATTAGAAGACGAACAAGCCGCTGTCGCAGACGTCGGCTCCGGGCTTGATAGTGTTGATGACTTAGTGTCTGAAGGGACTACTGCCATTTCTGATGCAATTGATCAAGGTGCAGAAGGTGCCGGTGCAGCTACTGGGGATGATGAAACGCAAAGTCCTCAAGCGGTCGCACAGGCTGATGGGGGTAATGGGAATGATCAACAAGCTCAGTCAGACGCTGGTACGGGAGCCGATGCAGGCTCAGGTGCTAATGCTGCCGGTGAAACTGCCGGTTCAGCAGGTGAGCAATCTGTTGAAGATAGTGGTGTTGCCGCAGCAACTGAAGAATCGACTGATGACGTTGTATTAGATGAAGAACAGCCAGCTGAAGAGCCAACAGCAACGCTTACCTTTACGCCAACACCGACACCAACATTCACCCCGACGCCAACTGAAACGCCACAGTTAGCAGATCAAGGTGCTGCAGTTGCGCAAGAGGATAGCACTCTTGCCCCAACGAGTACGCCGTCGCGAACGCCAACACCAACGCGAACGCCAACAGCGACCAATACGCCATTGCCAACCAGCACGGCAACGCCAACGTTTACGCCTGGCCCAACAAATACGCCAACGCGAACGCCAACACCAACCCGAACGCCGACGGCGACAAACACGCCGCTGCCAACCAGTACGCCAACCAATACGTTTACGCCTGCGCCAACGAATACACCGACGCGGACACCAACGCCAACGCGTACGCCAACAGCGACTAATACGCAGCCGCCAACCAATACGCCGTTCCCAACAAGTACGTCGTTGCCGACCAACACACCTGCACCAACATCTACGCCGAGTGCAATAGAAGCTGTTGAAGCAGACATTATCACGCGGATTATTGCGCAACGGAGTGCATCCTGCGGGAGTGAGGCAAATCTGACATTTAGCGGTGGGCTTGCCTGGGGCGCACAGCAGCGTAGTGATGACATGGCCAATCGCGATTATTTCTCTCACTATTTCCCAGGAACTTCTACCTTGGCATTCCCAACGTACTTGAACATTAGTGCGTATGGATCTACTGGTGAGAACTTGTTTGTCGCATCAGGGGCTTTGCCACTCAACCGGCTTGCTGAAGTGGCAGTTCGCGAGTGGATGAATAGTCCAAGTCACCGGGATAACCTGTTGACATGTTCTTATGACTTCTCAGGGGTCGGGATTACCTTCGATGACTCATGTCCGAATTATGGTGGGACTTGTTGGTACGCGACCCAACTCTTCTCTGAACGTTCAGAATAGACCTAAGTGAATTCAATAAATTCAAAAGACCGCACGAAAGTGCGGTCTTTTTTGTTAACTTTTGGATCTGCCCGATATAATTCATGTATGACAAATCGTGAAATTATTGCCACGCTCACCCTGATTGCAAATTTGCTGCAGATCAAAGGTGAGGTGATCTATAAAATCTTGGCGTACCGCAAAGCAGCAGAAGGCATTGAGGGCTTAGGTCGAGACGTGCGAGATATCTGGGCTGAAGGAAAGCTCAATGATATTCCAGGTGTAGGGAAAGCAATTGCGCAGAAGCTTGATGAGCTTTTAGCAACTGGCGAGATGAGTTTTCTAACCAAGCTCAATGCCGAAGTGCCAGCGTCTCTCAATGAACTGATGGAAGTGCCTGATCTTGGTCCGAAGAAAATCAAGCTGTTTTGGCAGGAATTAGGCGTTACAAATTTAGCCGAGCTGAAGGCTGCCGCTGAAGAAGGCAAACTTCGTGAGTTGCCAAAGATGGGTGCTAAGTCTGAGGCCAAAATTTTAGCTGGGATTGAATCGCTGTCACGTCGCAGTGGACGAGTACCGCTTGGCAATGCTTGGCCTATTGCACAAGGCTTGCTAGACACCTTGCGTGCTATAGATGGGGTAGCTCGCGCAGAAGTGGCCGGTAGCTTGCGTCGCATGCGCGAAACCGTTGGCGATATCGATATTCTGGTTGCAGCCGCTGATTCAGCCCCTATTATGGAAGCCTTTACTACGCTGCCAGAGGTCGACCGTGTTTTAGGGAAAGGTGAGACCAAAGCGAGCGTTGAGTTTCGTAACGGAATGCGCGCCCAAGTTTGGGTGCATCCGCCTGAGAAGTTTGGTACGGCCTTACAGTATGCGACCGGTTCACAGCATCACAATGTCAAACTGCGTGAATTGGCCTTAGACCAAGGGTATTCGCTTTCAGAGCATGCATTGACACCAACTGACGGTGGCGATGCATTACATTTCGCGACAGAAGAAGCCTTGTACGAAAAGCTTGGACTCGCTTGGGTGCCACCTGAGTTGCGAGAAGATCGTGGCGAAGTGAAAGCGGCTGTTGCGGCTGATCTTCCAAGACAGCTCCAATCATCTGATTTGAAAAGTGACTTGCATACGCACAGCACTTGGAGTGATGGAAAAGCCTCGATTAAGACGATGGCATTACGTGCGCATGCGCTGGGCATGACACACTATGCAGTCACCGATCATAGCTATGGACTTGGCATTACCCAAGGTGTGGATGCTGACGCACTCAAGCGCCAGCGTGCAGAGATTGATGCTGCACAAGCAGAGCTAGATGCGGAGCTTGGTGCTGGTGCCTTTACAATTTTGCAGGGCGTTGAAATGGAAATTCGAGCTGATGGCACGCTGGATTTTCCAGACGAAGTCCTAGCAGAATTGGATATTGTAATTGCCAGTTTGCATGTCAGCTTGCGACAAGACCGCGAGACAATTACAAACCGCTTGCTCAATGCCATTCGCAACCCACATGTCGATATGATTGGACACCCAACCGGACGATTAATCCCAGATCGGGAAGGTGCCGATTTAGATATGGACGCTGTATTTGCGGCTGCCAAAGAGAGTGGTGTGGCGTTAGAGATCAATGCACACCCCAGACGGCTAGATTTGAGTGACGTGTACGTCCGTCGCGCTGTCGAAATGGGCATACCAATTTCGCTCAACACCGACGCTCACCACCCAGATCAACTGGGTGAGACGCATTACGGAGTTGCAACCGCCCGCCGTGGCTGGTTAGAACCAGACCAAGTGATCAACACTTGGGACCGTGATCGTTTGCTAAATTGGCTGAGAAGTCGGTAAACTTAGGTACCGTCGATTTTGAGAGATCGTTACGACTGTAGAGGAGACTATTGCCCGTTATGACATATCAACAACAACCGCCACAAGTGCCACAAAATCGGCCATTTGCTGTCCCAATCTGGATGCTTTTGCTAGTGGCGTCATTCTTTGTGATTTTATGTTCTTCTGTTTGGGCCTATACGCTTGCGTCGCGGACAACGGTTGCCGAAGTGCCAACGCCAACAGTCGTTGTCGTTGTAGAAACGGTAGAAAATGTGGTGACACCTGTGCCTTCACCAACTGCTTTTGTGATTGAAGAGCCAACCGAAGGCCCAACGCCAACCTTGCCGCCACCTCCTACGACAGGATCAATTGTGATTGGTGAACTGGTCAAGGTGACCAATACCGATGGTGACGGCTTACGTTTTCGTTCTGGCCCAGGGCTGAATACGGAAACAATTTACTTAGCTATTGATAATGAAGTCTTCTTTGTTCAAGAAGGCCCAATCGAGGCAGATGGCTTCAATTGGTGGAAACTAACTGCACAAGCAGATGAAACCCGCGAAGGCTGGGCTGTAGAAAACTTCCTAGAAGCGCTGCGATAACTTATGCGACCAACAAAAATTCAGCTTGATAAGAAAGCGAAAACCCTCAATGTTGTCTGGACTGATGGCAACGAACAAATTACCTCATGGAAAGTACTGCGTGAGCGCTGCCCATGTGCAACCTGTCGTGATGAACGTGAAAAAGCACTTGATGCGCCGATGAGCTCACTTGATATTTTCACGCTCAAACCAATGACATCAGACGATCTCAACCATATTGAATTGGTTGGGAATTATGCCGCTCGTCTCATTTGGGGCGATGGGCATAAATCTGGTATTTACGGCTGGCAATTGTTACGCGAATTTCAAGACATTGAAGAATAGTCGGCTTGCTGCTGGGCAAAGCCAGTAACAAACGGTAAGATCAAAGTCAGAGCTTCAAAGGCTCTGACTTTTTCTTTTAACGCCACATTTCAAAACAACCAAATTATGACAAGACCAATTACTGCAGACGATGTTTACAACATCAATCTCGTGGAGACTCCCACAGTTAGTCCAAATGGGACGCAAATCGCGTTTGTTCGCGGCGTTGCTGAGCGCGACCTCGATGCCTACAGCCGCACCATATGGCTTGCTTCTAAAGACGGGGCGAACTGGCAGGCGCGTGCATTTAGCGCAGGGGCACCACATCAAGATATGCTGCCTAAATTTAGTCCAGACGGCGCGTGGCTGGCGTTTTTATCTACGCGCTTTGCTGAGCCGTGGAAGGCCCCACAGTTGTGTGTGATGCCTGTAAATGGCGGTGAGGCGCGTCAATTGACACGGCGAGTGACAGGCGTTGCAGATTATATTTGGTTGCCAGACAGCAGTGGATTTGTCTTTGTCAGTGCTGCAAACGCAGACGAACGTGAGGCCGAAGACGACGGTAATTTATGGCCAACGGAGAAAGAAGAGCTCAAGGCTGCTTACGGTAAGTGGAAGGCAGAAAACAAGAAGAAGACTGACCCGCGCGTGGTCGATATTTTTCCGTATCGTTCAGGGACTAGCTTTGTGGACGATCGCCATTTGCATGCGTATGAAATCAGCTTTGATGCTGCAATGCAGTCTAGTGGTATGCCACGTCGTATTACAAATGGGGCGCAGCATTACACATCACTATCGCTAGCGAATGATGGCGCCAGCTTGTTTGCAATGACGAAACGCGACAGCGTAAAAGATTCGCTGTTTCTAGGTGGTAGTCCCATTCGTATTGACTTGCAATCTGGTAATTTCAAGGTGCTTGGCGATGATGATTGGCATTATGCTGCCTCAAAGGTATCTCCAAGCGGAAAATATCTGGCCACAATTGCAATCCCGGCTGACTTGCCAATTGGCCGGACCCAGCATGTTATTTTGATCGATATCGAAAGTAACACACAAACGGTCATCACTAAGGACTTAGATCGGACCTGTGCTGAGTTACACTGGTCAGCTGATGATCAACTATTTTTGCGCGTTGATGACAAGGGCGCTTCGCGTGTCCTCTCTGTTGATCCTGCAACGGCAGTGTTGACTGAAGAATATTACGATCCGGCACAGCTCATTGTGGGGTTTGCGCAGCATGCTACGGTTGGGTTAGTCGTTGCTAATCGTACGAATACGGCGCCAACTGAACTGTCTATTATTCAGGATGGGACACTTGTTTCTGTTACTGCGCTGCATGACACACTGTTATCAGACGTAACCGTTGGATGCACAGAGGAAGTTTGGTATACCAGCCCAGACGGCAACCAAGTCCAAGGCTGGATTGTGTATCCCCCAGAGTTTGATGCAAGCAAAAAGTATCCATTAGCATTGAATATTCATGGTGGCCCACATGTAATGTGGAGTTCAGCTGCACATGCGATGTGGCACGAATGGCAAATGCATGCCAATGCAGGCTATGTGGTGTTTTACTGCAATCCACGTGGGTCTGATGGATATGGTGAGGCACATATGCAGGCGATTCACCAGAATTGGGGCGCACCAGCACTGACGGATATACTGGCTGGGGTTGATTTAGTGGTTGAGCGTGGCTTTATTGATACCGATAAAATGGCCGTCACAGGTGGTTCTTATGGTGGCTACATGACCGTATGGACGATTGGGCATGACAATCGCTTCGCAGCGGCTGTAACCCAGCGTGGTGTGTACCAACTAGGGGCATTTATGGGCACGTCAGATATTCCTGAACTGATTGAGTACGCGTTTGAAGCCGAAATGTTTGCTGATGATGAGCAGAAGTTGTGGAAGCACACGCCAATTGCGTATAGCAATAACATTGATACGCCTACATTGATTATCCACGCTGAAAATGACTTCCGCGTGCCAATTTCAGAGGCTGAAGCGTTGTATATCAAACTGCGACGCAAAGGTGTTCCGGTAGAAATGGTGCGCTACCCAGATGAAGGGCATGAGTTGTCGCGCTCCGGGAAACCAAAACACCGTATCGATCGTCTAGAGCGGATGTTAGGGTGGTTTGATAAGTACTGTAAGTAGAACAGATTTAAATACAAAGCGGGTTGTTCGAAGCAACCCGCTTTGTATTTAACTTAGTTATTCGCTAGCACTGACCGATTATTTGACCTTGGCTCAGCAGTTGTAACTGCTCTTGGCCCACCTTGTTGAATAATCGTAAACGTTGTCTGTCCGGGATATACATCTAGGTCGGCAGTGTATGTTTGCCCTCTTAGCCTAACTTCAACTTCATATGCACCAGCTGGTAAATCGCTAAGAATAAAATTCTCTTGGTAGAGGTTGTCGCGATTGACCACATTTTTACTGTAGGTCCACATCAGCCAGTCTTGGTCACGATCTTTGCTGTTGATGCTGAATTTGACGTCAGTGAGGTAATTCCCTTGCTCATCAATGACGCGGCCTGCAATCGAACCATAACCGGTGAGCGGTGCCATCCACAGT
The DNA here is from genome assembly GCA_020630225.1 of Anaerolineales bacterium. Taxonomy (GTDB): domain Bacteria; phylum Chloroflexota; class Anaerolineae; order Anaerolineales; family UBA6668; genus JAHDIM01. Next base: position 19,837 of record JAHDBS010000035.1, read on the forward strand.
TCGGGATTGCGACTTGAGTAGAAGTCGTTGCGGCCCACGCGCACTTCAAAGTGTAAGTGTGGGCCGCTGCTGTTTCCAGTGTTACCTGACAGCGCGATGAGTTCTTTTTGACTAACGCGATCTCCAACTTCGACATAGCTTTCAGAAAGATGGGCATAGACGGTATACACATCGCGGCCACGGTAACCAAAGTCGTGCTTGATGGCAATTGCCAGCCCGTATGGGTCATTTTTACCGCGCGCTTCGTCATATAGCCCCCAACCTGCAAACACAACTTCACCATCACCTGCTGAGCTCACAGGTGTACCTGTTTTGGCTTTTAGGTCAACTCCAGAGTGAACGCGCATCTGGCCAAAGTAAGTGTTGCCATAGCGATAGTAAGGGTGCGGCCATGTGACCTGATCTGAAGGAATAGGGCGCGTTAGCCAGTAATGATCCTCAGGTCGAATAGACACAGGGATTGCCATTGGCGGTGGGGCCCAGTCGAGGGTTGGCACGGGTGTGTAAGTTGGAATGGTCTGCCAAGCGTCGCTTTTTTCATCAAAAAGTGCACCGCCAATTCCGCTGCCGTCATCGACGGCAATTTCAGCAGGCGTGCTGCTTGGCATGAGCGCTAGTGTCAAACCTGTACCAATAATAAGCGCGCCCAAGAGGGTTGTAATAAAGCGTTTGTACATCTACGAAAATAAAAACTAAGGTGATGAAGGTCGACCCAGGCGCGTTACCTCAACTGTTGGCGTAAGGGTTGGTGTCGGAGTCAAAGTTGGTGTCAATGTTGGCGTTGGTGTAAATGTAGCCGTTGGCACTGGCGTTGCCGTGTTGGTTGCCGTGGGCTGCACGATTGTAGGTATAGCTTGCAAGGTTGGTGCCACAACTTGAACCGCTACTTCAACAGTCGGAAGTACTTCAAAGTTGGCATCGTAAATTTCTGAGATTGCCGCATCCCACGTTAATCCAGATTGGTGCTCAAAACGCCAATATCGGATGCCGGGATAGAACGTGCGCCAATTGTCGAGCGCTGGAACTCGCTCCCAACCATAGTCTTCTGCAAGCTGAGTAAAGTCGATGTAGTAGCCTTCTGGCGGATCTGCAAAGACACCACCATTGTCATAGGCAATGGGGTCCCCTAAATAGCGAGATGTGAAGTCCCAAGGTTGGTGACGCAGTGGCTCACCTAAATTGATATTTGGGTCTTCTTCGACTTTGATCCA
>JAHDBS010000475.1 GCA_020630225.1 Anaerolineales bacterium
AGCAAAGACGTGCTCGCTAAGCGATTTGCACCGTGTACGCCCGTACATGTGACTTCCCCAGCTGCATATAAGCCAGGGATGGACGTGCGGCCATCAAGGTCCACTAATGCGCCCCCACAGAAATAATGCGCGGCAGGAGCAACCGGAATAGGCTGCTTGGTAATATCAATGTTCTGTTGCAGTAAACGTTCGTAAATGGTCGGAAAATGCTTCTTGATCTTGTCTGCGGGTTGCTGACTTGAAATGTCCAACAGCATATACGGATAGTCATTCTGTAGCATTTCCCAGTAAATGGCGCGTGCGACAATATCGCGTGGCGCAAGCTCCATATCTTCTGGCGCGTACTTGGACATAAAGCGTTCGTTGGTGTCTGGCGTAAGCAAAATCCCGCCTTCACCACGAACAGCTTCTGTGATTAAGAACTTAGTTGTACCTGGACCATGGAGCGTGGTCGGGTGGAACTGTACATATTCTGAATTTACAATCCGAGCGCCAGCACGGTATGCCATACTGAGACCATCACCGCGCGCACCGGCAGGATTGCTGGTATTCATGAATATTTGACCTAGCCCGCCAGTTGCCAGAATGGTATGTGCCGCTAAAACAGGAATGATGTCGTGCGTGTCGTCGCGCATCACATAGGCACCATGGCAACGTTGGTCTTTATAGCGTGCCATCGGGTCAGCGGCGTGGTGGGGGAACGTGATGAGATCTACAGCGGTATGACCAGTCAGCAATTCGATGTTTGGCTGTTGCTGCACGGTCTTGAGCATGGACTGCATGATAGCCCAGCCTGTTGCGTCCCCAACGTGCAAAATTCGGCGACTTGAGTGTGCTGCTTCTAAGCCATAGACCAATTCGCCTAGCGCGTTGCGATCAAAGTCTAGCTCGCATTGGTCCATCAGGACTTCCTTTACCAAGCGGGGGCCATCGACGGCGAGAGCTTCTACAGCAGGGACATATCCCAAACCAGCGCCAGCTTCAAGCACATCTTCAATCATCAATGCTTTGCTGTCATTGAGGCCTTGGGTGACAATGCCACCTTGTGCCCAAGCAGAATTCGAGTCGTCTGCTGTTTTGGCCCGAGTCAGGATCGTAATTTGACGTTCGCGATCTTGTGCAAGTTGTAAAGCAGCAGCACAGCCAGCAATGCCGCTGCCGATAATAAGGACATCAGTTTGCATTAGAAAAGATAGGGATAGATGAAAAAAGGATAGGCGAGGTTTCCCTCTGTGCCTATCCTTTTGCTTGGGTTCGTTGTTGTTAGCCGATGGCGATCATGCGCTCAACAGCTTTGGCTGCTTTGACGCGAATGTCTTCATCAATGTGGATTTCGTATTGGTTGTAGCGCAGAGCGTCCAATGTTTCTTCCATCGTGATTTGATTCATGTGCGGACAGCGTACTGAGCACAGTCGCAACATATCTTTTTCCGGAACAGATGCTGCAATATTGTCACCCATGGAGCATTCCGTGAGAAGTAAGTAGCGTTCAGCATCGACATTCTTGACGTAGTCAATCATTTCGCGGGTACTACCTGCAAAGTCAGACGCGTGAACAACTTCTGGACTACATTCAGGGTGTGAGACTACCGCTACATCTGGGAACTGAAGGCGAATGTTTTGAATGTCTTCTACGCTGAACTTGTCATGGACTTCACATTTGCCATGCCAACCGACCATGTTGAAGTCGCCGCTAGTGTCAAAGTTGACGTTGACGCCGTTGGTTGTTGGCACAATGATGTTCTTGCCAGTTTGCTCTGCAACGTTGCGCGCTAGATATTCATCGGGCAAGAAAATGACGTTGTCCGTATCAAGAGAGTTGATGACGGCTGCAGCATTCCCTGAGGTACAGCAAATGTCGGTTTCTGCTTTGACATCGGCGTAGGTATTGACGTATGTGACAACAGGGACGCCAGGGAACCTTGCTTTTAGGTTACGAACGTCTTCAGCAGTAATGCTGGCGGCTAGTGAACAGCCGGCTTTCGCTGCTGGTAACAAGACAGTCTTGGTTGGGTTGAGGATCTTGGCTGTTTCGGCCATAAATTCAACCCCGCAGAAAATGATGATATCTGCGTCAGCCTTTGCTGCAATTCGGCTAAGGCCTAAAGAGTCGCCCACATAGTCTGGTACGGAATGGAACAGTGCTGGTTCCATGTAGTTGTGGCCCAAAATGACCGCATTCTTTTCTTTTTTCAGCCGATTGATTTCATATGCAATCTCAGCTTTGTAGTCAATTTCCACTTCAGGCACGATACCGCGTAGCTTTTCGTGCATTTCTTCGCGCGTTTGTTCAAGAGTAGTGGCAGTTAGCATGGGAAGGGTTATATCCTGTTCTTCAATTTTATTAGAGTGAAAGTCGAGAGTTGATAGTTGAAGTAATTACAGATCAATTCTTAGAAGATTAGATGCTGTAAAACTCAACTTTCAACTGATGACTCTCAATCAGTTTATTTCTAAGCTTATATCAAATGTCTTGGCGCTGTGAGTCAGTGCGCCGGATGAAATGTAATCCACACCTGTTTCAGCGATTCCGCGTACGGTAGACAGGTTGACATTGCCAGACGCTTCTAGAGGTGTTTGCTTGTTTGTAATTTGAACGGCCTCGCGCATTGTATCGTTATCCATATTGTCTAATAAGATGCGATGGACCTTCAACGGTAACACTTCGCGCAGCTGTTCCAATGTTTCGACCTCAACAATGATTGGAAAGTCACTGCCTGCGTAGTTGCGAATACTTGCAACAGCTTGGGTCAAGCCGCCTGCACCAACAACATGATTGTCTTTGACCATTGCCTGATGGTAAAGCCCCATGCGGTGGTTAGTGCCACCACCCATTGTGACGGCATATTTGTCTAATAAACGAAAGCCGGGAGCCGTTTTACGGGTATCCAGAATGATTGCACCTGTACCTTCAACGGCATCAACAAATTGACGGGTTAATGAGGCAACGCCTGAAAGTCGCCCAAGAAAATTGAGGCCAGGGCGCTCGGCAACTAAGATCGCACGACCAGGTCCAGAGATGGTCGCGAGTATATCGCGTGGGCTGACACGGCTACCATCAGGGATATGGATTTCCATTTGGATGCGGTCATCGACCATTTCCATAATCTGTTTTGTAATTGGCAAACCAGCGACAACACCAGTCGCTTTTGCAATAATTCTGCCGCTTAGCATCGTATTTGCTGGAATAGTGCTGTAAGCAGTAACGTCGCCTTTGATGGCGGGGCGCGGACGGCGCGTGCCATCGGTTAGATCTTCTGTCAGAGACAGCTGTAATAATTTGTGAACATTAGGGTGGTTGAGTTCAGAAGGTAAGCTCATATATTTATTGTAGCAAATACACTAACTCGAATCAATATGCAATGTATTAGATTCGCT
>JAHDBS010000476.1 GCA_020630225.1 Anaerolineales bacterium
CTGCTACAGCCCGCACCTGCGCTTGGTCACTCAAATCTGCATAGAAGAAATCAATTTCAGCGACCAGATTTTCAGGCAAGTCAATCGCATCAATGGTCTGTTGTTGGCGCGCCTTGCTCCGAATGACAAGCCCCAGTTTGTTCCCAGTGCTAAGCAACTTTTTTGTCACAAGTAACCCTAGCCCTGTGTGTCCACCCGTTAGCAGAATATAGTTTTCAATCATTCAATCATTAGATGAGTTTCCTTTGTTTACGCTGGTACTAACACAAAGCGTGCGTAGGCCACAAATGCAGCAACTAGCATAATTACGATGTTGGTTACGACGGCGCTTGTATCATCACCGCGCTTTATATGTAGAGCTGCTGCGCCAATCATTGTCAGCACCAACCCAACTGCCGCCAATGGCGTTAGCCAAGGCAGGATGCCTGTCACTTGAGGCAGGATAAGCCCGATTGCTGCGAGAAATTCCAACACACCAATTGTAGTTAGCCCACCTTCTGACACAGAATCAACCCATGCCATCCGCTCACCACCTGATTCTTTTACCTTAGCTTTTGACTGCGTAGCTTTCATAAGTCCAGCCATCAAAAACATTGCAGCTAGTAAGCCTTGTAAAACCCAAACGAAGATATTCATTATTTTTCTCCTGTTGCTTCCATTGACCACCGTCTAATCAACACCCGTTGCTTAGACAGCTGTTGTTAGCTAAAATACTAACGTTGCTAGACTCTGTATGCAACCAACAACATTCACTATCTGTTTAGGTAGACAACACTATGGAAAATCTGTTGTTAAAGTCTGAAAAAACTGACCCGCGTATTATTCGCACACGCCGTGATCTCGTCCAAGCCTTGCAAAGTCTGCTCCGCTCAAAACCTTTCAGCCAGATCACAGTCCAAGAGATTACAGAAACAGCGCTCATCAATCGCGCCACGTTTTACGCGCATTTTGAAGATAAATTTGCACTGCTAGACTACATCATGCAGTTAGCCATCCGCGACAATTTGGAATGTAAGTTGCGTGACTGTACGCAACTCACCCCTGAGACACTACAGCGCCTAATACTTGCAACCTGCGAGTTTCTGGCCGAATTTCACGACCACTGCACGCCAAATCACGACGATGATGGCCCACCTATCACTAATCAAATTCAGTCGCGGATTTATGAGTTTTTGCGGTCATGGGAACTTTCAGCTGCTGTTTCTGCGCATGACCATGAGACACTAGCAACCATCTTGAGTTGGGGAATTTTTGGGCCAGCCATGCAATGGGCACAAGGCCCACGTGAACAATCGGCAGAGGCGCTAACAGCCGAAGTAACCCATCTACTCACGAGCATGCTGCCATGAAACCAAAGTTACTGCATATTACCGACCTGTACTACGACGCAGCAGGCCGAGACTATTACAAAGAGGATTTATATCTGTCTGAGCAACTCAGACAAAATTTTGATATCGCGTTGTGTCATCCGCGCGATGCCATTCACTTTATGGATGCAGTTGATGTCGCCCTTTTCCGCAATACGGGGCCCGTCCTTTACTTTGCCGACGACTATGCCATCTTTAGGACCCAAGCAAAAGCGCGTGGAATAAAAGTGTTCAACGAGTTGAATGGCAAAGCAGACATGCAGGGCAAGCAATATCTCATCGACTTGACCGCCGCCGGCTACCCTGTCATTCCGTCAGTAGATAACCTAAATCAGTTAGCGACGTTACCGCCAGCCGAGCGTTATATTTCAAAACTCAAACTGGGCGCAGATTCGGTCGGGATGGAATTTTTGGCACCAGCGGATTTACCGCAACATGACTTTACAGAACGCTTCGTTCAGCCAGTCATGAGCTTTGATTATGAAGTCTCGTTTTATTTCATCAATCATCAGTTTCAGTACGCGCTGTATGCCCCTGACCCAGAAAAGCGCTGGGAACTCACGCTTTATCAAGCGACTGCGGCAGATCTTGACTTTGCGCAAAAATTTATTGAGTGGAATGCAATTGACTACGGCATCCAGCGCATAGATGCTTGTCGTATGCCAGATGGTGAGCTGTATCTGATGGAAGTGGAAGATTTGAATCCGTATCTCTCGCTGGATTTATTACCACAAGATGTCAGAGACGAATTCGTCGCAACGCTAAGTAATACTTTATTGGAGTTTGCAGGGAAATAATTGCGCAAATACTTAGTGTGAATTTGGGGCAGAAATGCAACGAGTATTGGATTTAGAATTCGCGTTCATTCGTCAAATTCGTGTAACTCGTGTGCAAAAGACCACACGAAATGACCCAAACCACAGGTTTCTAGCGCATATTACTCAACTCTCAGAATTATGTATTTCCAAGACCCTCCTGATAAACAAGCCTATTACACCCAAGTTTGGGCTCTCGCCCGCCAAATTCCACTAGGACGCATAGCCACCTATGGTCAACTTGCCAAGCTCATTCCTGCGCCCAGCGACATAGATCCAAATGTATATCGCACCTCAAGTCCACGCTGGGTTGGCAATGCAATGGCCGCTTGCCCAGACGATGTCCCTTGGCAGCGCGTGCTCAATGCACAAGGCAAGATCAGCGACCGCCGCGGTGCTGCTAGACAAAAAGCCTTGTTACAACTAGAAGATGTGGAATTTTTAAATGACCGCGTCGATCTTAGTTACTATCAATGGGCCGGGCCAAACATGCCAGACGCGCCACGGCAGCCGAGGTTGTTCTAAACCACCACTCAAAGTGCTTTGAGGATAACTTGAATTCGTTTATATGTTTGTAGCACTTTGAGTGGTAGCACGAACGCTAACATTGGTCAGAAGATCTACATCAATACCTTAAACGACAACGGGCGCACCAAATGGTGCGCCCGTTGTTTTATTTCTGACTAGCGATGTGCGTTGCACATCACAAATCAAGTTGCTTATTCAAGCGTTACAACAACTGAAGCAGCTGTACCGACAGCGTTGCCGTCTGCATCAGCATCTTGCAGCAAGATGGTGTGTTCACCTGGGCCAAGACCTGCGTCTGTGCTCCATGTGCCATCTTCGCCAACAATAATCAAAGTTGTTGCTTGGTCGCCAGGAGTTAGCAAGAAGCTTTGGCCAGCAGCACCGGTACCACTAATGGTTACCAAGCCACCGTCTTTTGCTTCCACATTGATGCTGCTTGCAACAACGTTAGCTGGGCCAGCTGGAGCTTCTTCTGCAGCTGCGCCATCATCGCTACCACCTTCAATTTCATCGCCTGCTTCACCTGCGACGCCGGCTGGCCAGCTGTCGTCGATGTTTTGCATTGCGGTGTCCATGTCGATGTTACCTGCAACGAAGTCAGTCATTTCAGTCCAGAATGAACCTGCACCAACTTCACCTGGCATCAAGTCAGATG
>JAHDBS010000477.1 GCA_020630225.1 Anaerolineales bacterium
GCATTCTGCCTGTCAATTTTACTTGCTATCCGCAAATAGGTATGAAATTAGTTGAGTGGTGGAATTTCGGCGGTTTCGTCGAAGCCTTCAACTAGGAAGTCCATACAAATTTCACAAGCTTCGCGGCCTTCAATGCCAAACGCGCCCATGTAACCTTCTGACAGACCTTCAAGGTCGCTTTGGGTCATCACGTAGCCGTCTGGAATTGCAACTTCACCTTGGTTGTTGTTGATTGGACCAGTGAAGATGTCAAAGCGAGTGAACAAACCAGACTGCATGTCTGCCAATGCGGTTTCGATCAATGGCACTACGTCAGCAGGAACTGCTGGCAGTACTTCTTCGCCTTCCATGAAGCCGAGGTAACCGACCATGCCGTCAGCGGTTGAGCCGTAGTAGTCTTCTGGAGTGTATTCGCCAGCAGCAGATGCTTCAACGATTTCAGCGTAGACTGGACCCCAGTTCCAATATGGAACACCAAGGCAGCTGTCTTCCAAACCATTACATGATTCGGTTGAGTTGTGTGCAATACCGGTGTAACCGCGGTCTGCAGCAGCTTGTACTGGACCTGGCGTGTCAGCACCAGTGATGATAACGGTAGAACCTGCGTCCAAGAGAGATTCAGCAGCTTCACGTTCTTTTACAGGATCGAACCAAGTGAAGATCCAGCGGATGTCCATGACACATTCAGGACAGGTTTCACGCATACCCAAAGCAGTCGCGTTAGCCAAGCGGATAACTTCTGCGATTGGGAATGGAGCAATGTAACCAACACGGTTTGAGCCGTCTTCTTGTGCCTTAGCACCAGCAGCCATACCAGCCAAGTATTGCATTTCTTCCAAAGCACCAAACACGTTACCGAAGTTAGGTTCAGCTTTCTTTTGACCAGAAATGTGAATGAAATCAATGTCTGGGAATTCTTCAGCCACGGTACCGGTTGGGTCCATGTAACCAAATGAGGTGGTGAAAATCACGTCAAACCCTTGGCGAGCCAAAGAGCGAATTACACGTTCTGCATCAGCACCTTCTGGTACAGCTTCTAAGTAAGCAGTGTGTGTGTTTTCAACGTTAGCTTCAATGTACTCACGACCTTGGTTGTGAGCGTAAGTCCAGCCAGCATCACCAATTACGCCTACATAAACGAATGCGACATTGGTCTTACCTTCTTCAACTTGTGGAATACTAATTTCCATGTCGCTACCATCAAAACCGGTGACAGTAACAACTTCTGGTTCTGGTGGAGCTTCTGCACCACCGCAGGCGGCCAACACAAACGCAGCAACCAGCAACAAAGGAAGTATTTTGACGAGCTTTTTCATTTTCCCCTCTTAGAGAATGGTGTACACAAGGAACGCCCCTAAACGATTGTTCAATCTGCACAAAAAAAAATTGTTTTGCCAATGATCTGTATCATCTAGTGTTACATTGCACAAATCAGAGACATGCATATCATAAAGCATGCACAGCAACCTGCTTTTTAGTCGTTTGCATAAGGTCTGCAAATGAATGGTTGTAAGAAATACACAAGCCATAGTTCGGTTAAACTGAGTAAATAAAAATATGGGCTATTCCAACAAGACAAAACAACGATTTTGGATGTTCCTAAGCGTTGTTGGTATCAGCATTCTTACCTATGTCATGCGCGACCAAGCAAATGATTTGGTTTATTATGGCTACCCTGGAATTTTTGCCTTAAGCATCCTTGCAAATGCCACGGTTGTGTTACCTGCACCAGGGCTACTTGCGGTGTTTGCATTTAGCAGTGTCCTTTCCCCATTTTGGGTTGCAATTACAGCTGGTGTTGGCGCGACTATTGGCGAACTGTCTGGCTATGTTGCCGGTTACTCTGGTCAAGGAATTGCCGAAAACCACCCCAGATACAATCAACTTGTTAGCTGGATGCAAACCAATCGTTCGACAGCACTAAGCATCATTTTCGCACTCGCAGTTATTCCGACCCCATTATTTGATGTTGCTGGCGTTATCTCTGGTGCACTCAAAATTCCAGTTTGGCAATTTATAGCCGCTGCACTCCCAGGCAAAATCATCAAGATGTTGCTTGTTTCGTATTCTGGCTTCTTCGCCTTAGACTGGGTATTTGAATTACTTAGTTAGGAAATAAAAAAGCTACCAAATTGGTAGCTTTTCTAAATCAACTATTCAAAAATTAGAGATGTGTCTTAGACAGACACTTTTCAATTGCTGGTAATAACTCTTCAACAGCACCGAACGGTTTACGAAGAAAATCAACAGCCTGTACCCGAATTGCACTCACAACTGTGGGTAGATCATCAGAAATGGTCATCACAATGGCCGGTGTTTCATCGCCCTTCTCACGCAACTGGCCTAAAAAGTCCAAGCCCGTAATCCCGGGCAGATAGTGATCCAACAAAATTAGATCAACATCGTTTTCGGCTAAAGCACCCAGCGCTTCTTCCGCAATCCCGTAGTCAATAACGTTATAGTCGGCGCCATCAAGAATTTCTTTTAATAAGGCGCGAAACCCACTTTCATCTTCCAACAGCAAGATGGTTGCTTTTTTATCTTCCATCACTCCCCTACCTTGCTATTGGACCGTTTCGGTTTTTGTCTTCAGCATATACCCAACGCTGCGGACTGTTCCAATAATATCTGCATCTGGAGAAGCCCCAAGCAACTTACGACGCAGGTTGCTAATGTGGGGTCGAATGACATCTTTGGCTTCCCAAGCTTCCACGGTGTACCCACGAATGGCAAGCACCAGTTCTTGAGGGGTCAATACCCGTTCAGGATTACGACATAACGTGTGCAAAATCTCAAACTCAGACGGCGTTGCATCAATTTGTTTATCATTGACATAGATAACAAATCGATCCAAATCCAACGTCACTGGGCCAACCAGATATTGACCAGAGGTTGGGAATTGCTTCTGCTGCTGAGGTTCGCTCTTGACTGGTGTACTAGGACTAGTCGAAGAAGCTGCTTCAGAAAACTGTTCTGAGAAATTTGCCGCAGTTGTCTCACCCATGATGGCACGCAACCCAGTCTGAACAGCTTTCAATGCATTTCGACGGTTACGGTCCTTTGAAATTTGCTCAGTTGCTCGCTCTAAACACACGACCAGCTTTTCTTGCGAAACTGGCTTTGTCAGGTAGTCAAACGCACCCTCACGTAACGCTTGAATAGCGGTGTCCACACTGGCATAGCTCGTCATTAAGATGACTTCACAATCCAAGTCGTTTTCTTTAACATGACGCAATAAATCCAACCCAGACAACCCTGGCATACGGATATCAGAAATGACAATATCGACCGCATCTTTGGCGATTGTTTCAAGGGCGCTTTCCGCATCGGCGGCAATGTTGACTGTATAACCTGACCGTTGGA
>JAHDBS010000036.1 GCA_020630225.1 Anaerolineales bacterium
CCACCTGATGGACTTGCGCAAGGTACGCTGGGCTTTATTAGTTCTGTGACAAATCCATTCTGTGCTAGCTGTACGCGGGCTCGCCTCACAGCAGATGGTCGTCTGCGACTATGTTTGCTGCGCGAAAAAGAAGTGGATCTGCTAACCCCCATGCGCAACGGCGCAAGCTATGCCGAACTGAAAGAAATGATCTTAGATGGCATTTGGCACAAGCCTTGGGGCCATCAACTTGGCGAAAACGTTATCCCACTCAATCGCGTCATGAGCGAGATTGGGGGCTAGTGAATTCCGCAACACATAATAAAAAACGCCGAGGCTTGAAAGAGCCCCGGCGTTTTTGTTTTAGTAGTTAGTTTCTAGCGTTTAGGCAACAATGACTGGCTCGCTGCTGACGCGATTGCTGTCCATCCATTCATTGACCCAATTGCTGACATAGGCATATTCAAAGTCTTCACCACGGTAGACCTTGAGCGCGCCCCAACAACCGTAGACTGTCATTAGGAATGGTGCTGCGCCGTAAATTACGACAAAAGCAATAGTGAGCAAGATCGCCACCGGAATTAGTAGCAGTCCTACGACGACTAAGCTCAGCACGCCAGTAATCAGCCAAGCGAGCACGAGCAGCATAACACCGACAATCAACGCTGCAATCAATCCAATGATGGCTGCAATTTGAAAGCCGAGCGCATGGAGCGCTTGCTTTTGGACATGCTGCGACTTGTTCGGTGCAAAGTAATAGATGCCCAATGGAATTAGCAGCCCCAACAGGGTGAGAAACCCACCAGTACTGATGCTAATTAGAAATGTAATTGCGGCACTTGCGTGGGCTGCCGCTGCCCAATTGCGTTCTTTTTGTGTAATCGATGTTTCCATAAACACCTCCATTTTTTAGCTTGTTACTGACTATTACGTGGAAGTATTTAGAAAGTTGCGCGTTTGACGCACCAGATTACGAACTGGTTTGCAACGCGTCACTATTCTGTATATCGAACAGCAATTTCGCCTTTGTACTTTTCCCAATCTTCATCACTTTCGAGTGTGATGACCTTGAAGCTCTCGGCGTAATCCATTTCTTTGCCTTTCCCGTTTTGCTGTGCCCATTCGCGGATCATCTCCACTGGTGCTCCATCACGGAATTGGCTGGCATGCTTTTCAAGCGCTGCACACTTTGTATCAATCACTTCGGTGATGTTGACTGACGTTTCAGCACCGTCACCAAACATCATGATGTAAACCTTACGCGGCTTGAAGGCAACGAGGCCTTCTTCTTCGAGCTCTTCAAAGAGGTTGGGTTGCCCAGCAGCAGGAAAGACTGCGTCTAAGCAGCAGGTGCCGACTGCTCGGTGATCCGGATGATTGATGTAGGTGTCGCGAACAAACAAGGCTTGTGGGTTGAAGGTCAGCACCACTTCAGGTTTGAAGCGTCGAATTTCACGGACAAGTCGTTTGCGCAAGTCCATGGTGGCTTCGACCATCCCGTCGCGCTCGCCAAGAAACACCACTTCAGACCCTGGACAGGCGGTTTCAGACGCTTCACGCTGTTCGCGTTGTCGAATGGTAATGGCTTCTTCGCGACTAATTTTAGGGTCAGCAATGCCAACATCGCCGCTAGTTGCCAAGACATAACTAATGCGAGCACCGTGTTTTGCCCAAAGGGCTAACGTGCCAGCACAGCCAAATTCAGCATCATCAGGGTGAGCAATGATGACCATTGCGCTTTCTGGAATATAAGTAGACAAGGGAATACTCCTTATGTGGATAGATTTGTTGCCCTAATTTTAGCGTTACGCTCAGCGATTGGCTCAGATCCGTTTCAGCCAAACGGGGAAGCCTTCGCCAGTTAGTTGAAAATCTAACGATTGATAAAGCTTTAGGGAGTGATCATTGTCTGACTGCGTATTGACGCCAATGCTATGCACGCCTTTGGCAGTGAAATGATTGATCATATCTACGGCGAGGGCACGTCCAATTTTCTTACCTTGATGTCCAGGCAGAACAGCTAAGCGGGCTAGATGTGCACCATAGCTGCCTTCAGTCGTGAGCTGATAGCCGACCACGGTTCCGTCCAAAATCGCGATGGTTGCGTAGGCGGCCATGTTGAGTGCCTCAGTAAGCATTTCGCTGGAATGAGCCCACGGCATTCGAAATGCAGTGTTGTCAATGTGTGTGACAGCGTCAATATCAGCAACGCCAATCGGTAATATTTGGAGCTCGTGTGTGACGGGCATTGGTTCTACGCGCGTCTCACGCATCAGTGCGATGACATCATGCGCATGTGCGAAGCCAAGTTGTGCGGCAAGGTCATTGACCCACTCTTGCAAGGCTAACACTGCAACCATATCTATATTGCGTGCTTTTAGCTCGGGGAGTGCGCTTTCCCACAATGGGGTGAGCAGTTCAAGCGGTTCGAGGTCATCGCGAACTGCGGCAACCCGCCACCATGCAACTCCGGGCATGTCAGACAGGACAGCAAGGGCTGCGCCTACGCGGCGGCGTTTGACATTGACCCAGAAAGGAGTCTCTTGAAACCAACCACGGGGGCCTTTCCAGTCTAAATGCGCATTAGCATACTCACCATCAGTAAGCATGCTTTGAATCTGCCGACGATAAGCGGGGTGGAACGGTTCTGGTTGGTAGGTAGCGTGACTTGAAAACGAAAACATACAAAAACTGCCAAGCACAGTGGCTTGGCAGTTCGTTGATTAGTGAGTGCGTTAGTAGGTTTGCTTGACGCTGTGCTACTGCACTAGCGGTTGCGCAAACTTATGAACGGTTGAACTAGCGGTCTTCCACTGGAATGTAATTGCGTTCGCCTTCACCCAGATAGACCTGACGTGGGCGCGCAATGCGTTGTTCTTTATCTTGCGTGAATTCGCGCCATTGCGCAAGCCAACCAGGTGCACGTCCGATGGCAAACAAGACGGTGAACATATCAACTGGGAAGCCCATAGCTTGGTAGATGATGCCACTGTAGAAGTCGACGTTTGGATACAAGTTGCGTGCGACGAAGAAATCGTCTTCCAGTGCAATGCGTTCCAATTCTTTTGCAACGTCTAGCATTGGGTTTCCACCAACTTCTGCCAACACTTCGTCAGCAATTTTCTTGATGTACTTTGCACGTGGATCGTAATTCTTGTAAACACGGTGACCAAAGCCCATCAAGCGGACTTCGCGTTTCTTTACGCGTTCCATGAATGCTGGAATGTTCTTCACATCTTTGATTTCATTCAGCATTTCAATCACAGCTTGGTTTGCACCACCGTGTGATGGACCATATAACGCAGCAGCAGCGCCTGCCATTGAGCTGTATGGATCTGACCCTGCAGAACCAATGCCACGCATGGTGCTGGTTGAGCAGTTTTGTTCGTGGTCGGCATGCAAAATGAACAAGACGTCCAATGCTTTTGCGAAGACAGGATTGACCTCGTAATTGCTTTGGTTCATGTAGTCCATCATGTACACCATGTTCTCTGCGTAGCGCAGTGAGCTATTTGGGTAGTTATACGGACGGCCAATGCGGTGGCGATATGCAAATGCAGCGATGGTTGGCAGCTTGCCAAGAATGCGCAAAATTTGCTTGTCTTGTACGTCTGGGTCATCAACGTCTTTTGCTTCTGGATGGAAGGTAGACATTGCTGCAATTGAGCTAATGAGCATACCCATTGGGTGTGCGTCATAGCGGAACGTTTGCATTTGTTGGCGCAGACTTTCGTGGATGTAGGTGTGGCGCATTACCTTGCTTTGCCAAGTTGATAATTGGTCAGCACTTGGTAGTTCGCCATAAATGAGCAAGTAAGCGACTTCAAGGAATGAACTTTTTTCTGCCAATTGCTCAATTGGGTACCCTCGGTAACGCAAAATTCCGTTGGCACCATCAATGTAGGTAATTGTGCTCTTGGTAGAAGCTGTGTTGGCATACCCTGGATCGTACGTCATCATGCCAAAGTCATTAGGATTGACTTTGATTTGGCGTAAATCTAGGGCGCGAATAGTGTCATTTTCAATTGGGAGTTCGTAAGTCTGCCCGGTGCGATTATCAGTAACCGTTAGTGTATTTTTGCTCATGTGATATTTCCATAACTGCACCATCCAGTGAGGAGTTGAGACTGCTCTAACAGTCTAGCTTTGTTGGCTCTTGGTGCATTACCGTCTATAAAGACGCGGTTCCCCATTTTGTTTTTAATTTTGGAGTAAATATAAACTTTCCAAGTGGATTATACAACTATGACCAAGGGGCGGCTTACTCTCGCCGTCCGACTTTTAGGAAGTCCTTATTGTTGTCCAACATTGGTAATGTAAGCCCAGAAAGGCTGGCCTTTAGTTGTGCCAATGTTCCGCTTGTGATGATGTCGATTTGGGGCGCGCCGTTCTTACGTAGTAACGCATGTTTGGCTAACATGCGGCGCGTTTGGCGGGCTATTGCAGGTGATGGGTCAATAATGGTGACTTTACCACCTGCGACTTCTTGAATTTTGTCTTTCAAAAACGGATAGTGTGTGCAGCCCAACACTAGCGTGTCTGCACCTTGTGCTAACACTGGGTTGATGTGACGCCGCACTTCTTGCGTAGCTGTGGCGGTTTTAGCATTGCCGGTCTCTACAACATTAACCCAGCTGCGGCAAACACGGGGCAAAATTTCAACGTCTTGCGCATACCGATCCACTAAATTAGCAAAGAGTTCGCCTTGGAATGTAGCTTGTGTGGCAAGGACGCCGACAATGCCATTTTGAGAGGCCTTTGCAGCAGGTTTGATGGCAGGCTCCATGCCCACAAATGGAACTGTCGGAAAGCGCTCGCGTAGATGATGGAGCGCTGCGGCGGACGCTGTGTTACAGGCCACTACAATCAGCTTTGCATTGTGACTTAGTAGATAACGGGTGATGTCTTCGCTAAAACTGCGGACTTCTTCAAGTGTGCGGGGGCCATACGGCACGCGGGCTTGATCTGCAAAGTACAGTAGATTTTCGTGCGGCAATTCGGTATGGATGGCTTGCAGAATGGACAAGCCGCCAATGCCAGAGTCGAAAACACCAATTGGAGCGTTGCTATTCAAAGCTATGCGTTGCATGCCTCAACTAGAGCTGTGAAAAGCTGGCGCATTTCTGGTTGTTCTTGAATGCATTCAGGATGCCATTGAACGCCAACTGCAAATGGGTGGTCTGGTAATTCAAGGCCTTCAATAATGCCATCAGGCGCAACCGCAGTTACTTCTAGGGTCTCACCAATTACATCGCAGGCCTGATGATGTAGGCTGTTGGTCTTGACAATTGGAGAGCCAAGAATTTTCGCAAGTCTGGAGTCTTCTTCAACTTTAACACTGTGCGCAATATGATCGCGTGGATAACCCTTGAAGTAACTGTGCTTGTCGGCTTCTGGTAGCTCAGAATCAATGTCTTGAATCATAGTGCCGCCCATAGCGACATTCATCACTTGCATGCCACGGCAGATTGCGAGAACTGGCTTTTCTTCTCCAGCGGCCAACTGCATCAATTTGATTTCAATCATGTCACGGTTACGATCCATCGCCATGATCTTCGATCCAATTGTTTTTCCATATACTGTTGGATCAATATCACCACCGCCGGAAAGCACTAAACCGTCTAGCCGCTCAAATAACGCTAATAAATCTGTTTCAGGAATACCCAACGGCACCATAACTGGAATGCCACCTTGGTTGAGGACTGCTTGGACATATGCTTCTGCAAGCCCAAGTAGATTGCGCTGTTGCGTGGCTGGATTTTGGTAACGGCCGACGGTGATGCCAATGAGTGGTTTCATGGTGATGATAGTTGAGAGTTGATCCGTGAAGTAATTTATTATGTCTATTTTAGTGCAATGCTGATAATTTCAGCCATTAGTCAAGCTGCTTTGCAGCCGCTGCACGTACATCATCCGCGAGAATCAAAAAACGCCCAACTCATTGAGTTAGGCGTTTGGAAAAATCGATACTAGATAGCGTTTAGAAGCGTTTTTCTTTCAGGCGAGCTTTCTTGCCGGTCAGTTCACGCAAATAGTACAGTTGGGCGCGGCGTACTTTTGCACGACGGGTTACTGTTACTTTTTGAATGCGTGGTGAGCGCAACAAGAAGGTGCGTTCTACGCCAATACCGTGTGACGCAACGCGGCGTACGGTAAAGTTTGCATCGTTACCACCTTTGCGGAGGCGAATGACGGTGCCTTTGAAGTCCTGGATGCGGTGCTTGTTCCCTTCACGGATACGAACACTCACAACCACAGAGTCGCCCGGATTTAGTTCCGGAATATTTTCGTTGACTGGCGCGCTAATCGCGTCAATGACGTGCTGCTTCATCGCTACTTTCTCTTTTTCGATTTCGTAAAAATTTTGTTTTTAGTCGCTCTAAGCGACAGCAAAAAATAATATCACGCTGGCATTAGAGAGTCAATCAAATATTTTGGAAAAAGTTAGATATAATTCACCCATTCAATATTGAACTTTGGAGATTTCCCGATGAGCGAAACAACTGATCTGCCAATTAGTGCAGAATTGATGGAAATTTTACGCTGTCCGAAAGGCGTGCGTATGAAAGAATTTGGTGATGACCCTGGCCGACTACGTGTCGTCAAGAACAGCTGGTTGGTGTGTGACGATACTGGATTGAAATACCCAATTCGCCAAGGTATTCCAGTGATGTTAATTGACGTCGGTGAAAAATGGGCGGGCACCGCAGACGAAGATCTGCCAGTCCCACCGCCAGAAAATTAGCGATTAGTCTGAATATAAAAAGCGGAGGCTTATGCCTCCGCTTTTTTGTTTTTATTCTGTTACTTCCCACTCACCAACTTCGCCGTCTCCCAAGACTAAACTTTCAACTTCAGACATTGTGCCTTGGTCGCAGTTTTGTGCGAGAGCTTCATATTCCACATCGGCATCAATTTCAAAAGTAATTGACGCGCCTGGCGCGAGGGCATCATCACCCAGTAAGTCTTGACCCCAGTCTGGGCTGGTCTTTGGTGCAATGTATAGGTAACAAATTGTGTCGCTTGCGCTATTGACTAAGATCAGTTCCCCTGAGCTTGCTGTTGTTGCAGCTGTCGTCTCTTCTGTGCGACCATCGGCGCCATCAATGACCCAGTTGGCATTTTCAGTTGCTGGCAAATACACGTCATCCAATTCTTCTACGGTTTCTTCCGAGCAATTGTCTGCTCGCAAATCATAAGTCTCGTTAGCAGCAATCGTAAATTCGATCGTATCGCCCGTTGCAATTACATCTTTAGCACCAAGAATGTCGTCACCCCAGTCAGAGGCTGATGCTGGAGCAATGAACAAATAGCAAATATCTGCGCCACTGTCGTTCGTGACAGAGATGATGGTTTCATCTGCGAGACTAACGCTCTCGATTGGCTCGATTTCCTGAATGTTAGGCTGTTGTTGCCCTTGTTGTGGGAGTTGTTGAACTTGAATGCTGCCGCATGCCAGACTAGCAAGTACGAGTGCTGCGAATGCACAAAGCACTGGAAGTTTGCGAACACGTTTCATAAAAAGGTCTCCAATAAATAGAATCAGATTACGCAGTCCAAGGCCCATCTAGCCAAACCCAGCCGACCCAGCAGCCAACCATGATAAATGCGATGAGGATTTCAACAAGCGCGCCTTTTCCAAGGCCAATTATCGCACCTTTTGTGGTGAGCCAAGCAGCCTGATTATCTTTGAGGCGATACCACTCGACGAGGAAAATCCCCAATAATCCACCAACAATAAAGCCAACCACAGGGATTACAAAAAATCCGATGACGCCGCCTACCAGCCCCCCCAATGACGACCAGCGTGAAGCACCAGCTTTGGCTGCGCCTTGTTGCCCCATTACAAACGTAATGATGGTGCCTCCAATGGCAAGCAGAGTCATGAGCGCGAATAACCATGGGCCAAATGTGCCGAAGCCTGCCATTAGGCCATAGACAAGGCCTGCCGCCCAAATGAGCCAAAGTCCCGGCAACACAGGAATAATCGTGCCACCAATCCCAATTGCCATCACAAGTGCAGTCAGCACTAGCAATAGTGAGTAGAAAAATTCGACAGTGAGTTGTGTAATTCCTTCCATGGATCAAATATAGACAGAGATAGAGAAAAGAGACAGACACAAGTTTTGACACAGCATTGTGTCAAAGAGCACTGCCTCTGTCTCTAGTGCGGAGCGCGTTCTATGTCTCTCTACTTGATAACGTCAACGCCGCCCATGAATGGTCGCAGAACTTCCGGCACAACTATGCTGCCGTCTGCTTGCTGATAGTTTTCCATCACAGCAATTAGAGCGCGTGGTAAACCTAAGCCAGAGCCATTCAAGGTGTGTACAAATTGTGGCTTGGCGCCGGCTTCAGGGCGATAGCGCAAGTTTGCGCGTCGGGCTTGGAAGTCTTCACAGTTAGAGACAGAAGACACTTCAAGCCATTCTTGGCTGCCTGGTGCCCAAACTTCCAAGTCATAGGTGATCTGTGAGCCAAAGCCAATGTCACCGCTACATAGTCTTAATACGCGGTAAGTCAATCCAAGTTGCTGACACGTTTCTTCTGCATCCGCGACCATCTTTTCTAAGAGCGCATCTGACTCTTCTGGGCGGGCGTACATGTACATCTCGACCTTGTCGAATTGATGCCCGCGCTTGATACCGCGCACATCGCGGCCAGCTGAAGTCTTTTCACGCCGGAAGCAAGGGGTATAGGCGGTATAGAGCAATGGTAGCTGCACATCTTCCAAAATTTCATCGCGGTGAATGTTGGTCAATGGCACTTCAGCCGTCGTGACCCATCCGTAATCTTCTTCATGATCGCGGTAGATGTTGTCAGCGAACTTTGGTAGTTGACCAGCGCCTTCAAAGTTCTGCATGTGGACCATGAACGGCAGGTACTTTTCCATATACCCTTGTTTGATGTGCAGGTCTAGCATGTAGGCAATGAGTGCGCGTTGCAGGCGGGCGCCAGCGCCGCTTAGGACGTAGAAGCGTGAGCCACTTAGGCGGACACCTTGCTCAAAGTCGATCATGCCAAGGTCAGGGCCAAGTTCCCAGTGCGGCTTTGGTTCGAAGTCAAAGCTTGGAATTTCGCCCACAACTTTGACTTCAACATTGTCTTCATCGCTGTGGCCTTCTGGAGTGCCTTCGCGAATCATGTTTGGAATTTCGAGGAGCTTGGCGCGATGTGCAGCTTGTACGTCGCGGATTTCGTTATCTAATGCGCTGATTTGGTCGCCAACGCCGCGCATTTCAGCAATCTTTGCGTTGCGAGCGTCTTTGTCCTTCATCTTGCCGATTTCTTTCGACACACGATTGCGAACTTGCTTCAATTCTTCTGCTTGGGTTAGCAGTTCGCGGCGCTTTTCATCTAGAGCAAGTAGCCCATCGATGTCTGCGCTTGCGCCGCGTAATTCCAACATCTTCTTGAAGGCGTCAGGATTAGACCGAATTTTGTTTATATCATGCATGGTTACACCTAGTGTGAGTAATGATTTCTAGTCGGGCTAGAAATAAAAAACGCCCCATCGTCTGAGTCAGCTTACGCCAACAGCAGGACGAGGGGGCGCTCGTGGTGCCACCTGCTTTCGCCTTTACTTTGAAAGGCCTCTATCTCGCGCTAACGGGCGAACCCGGCAAACCTCATCGGCTGCAACTGTCAAGAGTGGATTCTCACACCGTGTGTCAGGCTTCTCACCAACCAGCCTGTCTCTGCGTCCACATGGATGCGGTACTAATCTCTATCGTTGTTAGAAAGTAAGTTGTGAATGAATTATAGAAAATATTCTAATTGACCGTCAAGAGCAGCCTAAACAAATTTTGCTAGCTTACTTCGTTGTAGCGCTGCTGATGACAAATGTAGCGAGTGCTAGACCGAATGCCAGTCTTATGCAGCATATAGTGCGCACACAGTCGCAAAATCCCTAAGCCATACCAAGAGCTTGCAATGAAGCTCGCGCTAGACGCTTCTGGGAAGTAACGTACTGGCACTGAGATTTCGCCAATTCGAAAACCACAGGCAACGGCTTGGGCCACAATTTCTTGGTCAAAGATAAATGCATCTGAGTTGACATCAAAATTGACAGACTCAAGCACTTCGGCGCGGAAGGCACGGTAACCAGTGTGATATTCCGACATATTCAAGTCAAAGGTGACATTTTCAACCTTAGTCAAGAAGATGTTGGCGATGTATTTCCACCAAGGCATCCCTTGGCGGTAAGCAGATTCACCAGCCATCCGTGACCCAAAGACAATGTCATATTCGCCATCTTCAATCGGCTTGATGATTTCCGGCACCAACGTTGGGTCATATTGATAGTCAGGGTGGACCATGACAACAATTGTGGCATTTGCATTGAGCGCTTCTTGATAACAGGTCTTTTGGTTGGCCCCGTATCCAAAGTTGCCAGCGTGTAAGAACACAGTTAAACCCAGCTCTTTGGCGACTTCAACGGTGTTGTCTTTACTGCCATCATCAACCAGAATTACCTGATCGGCAGCGCCGTCTGGAATGGCGTCATAGGTCATTTTTAGCGTTTTGCTTGCGTTGTAAGCAGGCATTACGACAATGACTTTGCGAGGTTTGATGTCTGATGTTGTCATGCTCTAAGTGTTTGCTGCGAGGCAATGGTGTCTCCTCACAACCAGTGGTCCTTACCAACTAAAAACAGGGTATTTACTCAGCAGAGGGTTCAGTTTTTCAGAGGGCTTTTAGAGAAAAGGCGACTCAAAAAATTGAACTTTATGTGCTGCTTAGTAATTACAAAACAGGCAGGTATGGTGCACCTGCCTGTCAGTTACAGTTTATTTTTCTTCGCGAAGGTGCGGGAATAACAGCACTTCACGGATGCTGTGCTTGTTTGTCAATAGCATTGCAAGGCGATCGATGCCCATCCCGAACCCACCGTTTGGTGGCATGCCATAGCTCATGGCGCGAATGTAGTCTTCGTCAATTGGATGGCCTTCATCGTCTTCTGAGCCATACATTTCTTGCAAATACTTGAAGCGTGCTTCCTGGTCAATGGGGTCGTTCAACTCAGTGAAAGCATTACACAGTTCCATACCGGCAATGTACCCTTCAAAGCGTTCCACGATCATAGGGTCATCTGCTGACTTCTTTGCCAGTGGTGAGATCTCGATTGGGTAGTCATACAAGAACGTAGGTTGTACCAAGTAAGGTTCAACAAAATCGCTCAAGAGCTTGTCAATCAATTTGCCACGTTGCATTGTCGGGTCAAACTTGATGTCTTTGGCCTTCATGGCAGCGGCAAGTTCTGCTTGCGTTGGGTATTTCGTGAAATCAATGCCAGTACGGTCAGCGATGGCGTCTGGCAAACGTACGCGTTCCCACTTGCCGAAGTCAATTTCTTTTCCTTCGTACTCGCCAATGGTTGTGCCACCAAAGACTGCCATGGCTGCATTTCGCACCATTTCTTCAGTCAAGTCCATGACATCAAAATAGTCAGCGTAGGCCCAATAGAATTCAACTTGCGTAAATTCTGGGTTGTGCTTGTAGCTCACACCTTCATTGCGGAAATCACGTCCAATTTCATAGACGCGCTCCAAGTTGCCAACGAGCAAGCGCTTTAGGTAAAGCTCAAATGAAATCCGCAAATACAACTCTTGTTTGAGCTGATTGTGATGTGTTGTAAATGGACGCGCTGCAGCACCACCATAAATTGGTTGCAGTATTGGCGTTTCCACTTCGAGAAAATCGTGGTCATCCAAAGTGCGGCGGATTGAGCTCACCACCTTCGAGCGTGCGCGGAAAATATCACGTACTTCTGGGTTTACAGCCAAGTCTGCATAACGCTCGCGGTAGCGGGCTTCAGGGTTGTCAAAAGCTGAGTATGTGGTGCGTTCGCCGGTTTCTTCATCCACTACTTCTTTTGCAGATGGTAAAGCGCGAATCGCTTTTGAGATCATGCGTAAGCTAGAGACGAGAAGCGTAATTTCACCAGTACGGGTGAGCATTAGCGACCCAGATGCTTCAACAAAGTCGCCGAGATCGTAGTCTTTTTCGAATTGTTTCAACCACTCCTTGCCAAGGGTATTGGAGCGTAGCATCAGTTGTATGCGGCCGCCTTCGTCTTCAATGTGACAGAAAGCAGTACGACCCATGCTGCGAATAGAGCGCAAGCGTCCACATAGCGTTGCTTCAACGCCGGTGTCATTTGGTTCTGCGCCACCTTCCACTGCAGCTTCATAAGCTGCGCGTGCCGCGTCAATACGGTGGGTACGTTTTACCCGGTGTGGGTATGGTTCTTCCCCACGCTCGCGCATGCGGTCAATTTTGGCAATTCGGTTGAGTTCTAATTCAGAATACGTCATAAGAGTTATTGTCTAAGTAAAAATGCGGCGCAATTATACGCGTAAATAAAAAAAGCCCTGCCAATTGGCAGGGCTTTTGAACATTTGAAAATGCGAAGCTTAGTTGACTTCCAAAATTTTGAAGGTCAACTCACCTGCCGGAGCAGAGATCGTGATTTTGTTTTTAGCCTTTTTACCAATCAGCGCCTTGCCCATTGGTGACTCATTTGAAATTAAACCCTCAAGTGGATTGGCCTCTACAGCACCAACAATGCGGTAGATTTCAACGTCGGGATCACCGACTTCTTGGAGGTGAACTTCAGACCCCAATTGCACAGTGCCGTTGGCAATGGCTTGGTCAATGAGTTCAGAATTTGCCAGCATCATTTCTAGTTCCATGATGCGGCCTTCTACAAAAGCCTGCTCGGTCTTAGCCGATTCATATTCAGCATTTTCAGTCAGCTCGCCTTCTTCAACCGCTTCATGTAAACGGTCAGCGACTTCTGCGCGGCGAACAGTAACCAGATGTGCTAGCTCTTCTTCGAGCTTGGTCATCCCTTGTGGTGTGAGATAAGTGATTCCTGTCATTGCGATACCTAATTTTTTAGCCAACTTGGGCTAACTTCCATTTCAGTGCGATCACATAGAAACGCTAGACGTTATTGCACTGTGTTTTAGGACAACACGCCTCTTTGAACAAGATTTGTACAACTTTTACAGGCACGTTGTCAATAAGGTTTTATAACGTTTAGATTAACGAAACATATACGCTAGCGTTCCGCTCTGGTTAATGCCGTGTTGAACTCGATCTATGCGCCCGACGAGGAAAATTAGGAGGCTGATGTTGCTCAACGCGTGACCAGATTTGGTTTCAAACAAATGTAGAACATAGGGTCTACCTGTCTGAGCGGCGTATTTATACACCGTTTTGTTTCCCTTCGCAAGAGTATAATTTTCATATGAATGACATCCGTATTGATGCCGAAAAACAACAGACTGCTCGTGAGTATGCTGGCATTCGTCGACGCCTCATGTTGCTTGGGCTTGTATTTGGTTCAGTTTACTTGCTGGCTTGGATTGGTCTAGGCTGGGACAAAGCACTAAGAAACTGGCTTGAGGCGCAAGTTTCAGCGCAATGGCTAGTTGTGGCATTGTTTGCAATTGCTTTTGCTGGGTTGCATATTTTGCTGACGCTTCCAATGGACTATTACTCAGGATTTGTGTTGCCGCATCGGTATGAGATGTCTAACCAATCCATTGGGGAGTGGTTAGGCGATCAGCTAAAAGGAATGGCGTTGAGTGCTGTTCTCGGATTGCTATTGCTGGAGATTGTATATTGGGTCTTGGGACGCTATCCAGCCTATTGGTGGTTGATTGTTGGCATCATTATGCTGTTGTTTACCGTGATTTTGGCGCAGCTTGCACCAGTCTTCCTCATGCCACTGTTCTACAAGTTTGTACCCCTAGATGCTGAATACGATGAGCTTGTCACTCGATTAACAAAGTTATTTGAGCAGGCCGGTACAACTGTGGAAGGCGTTTACAAGTTTGATATGAGCAGTAAGACCAATGCTGCCAATGCAGCGTTGACTGGACTAGGCAAAACACGGCGCATTATTTTGGGTGATACGCTTCTCGAAAAGTTCTCGGCTGATGAAATTGAAACGGTGTTAGCCCACGAGCTGGGTCATCATGTGAACAAAGATATTCCTATTTTGATAGCAAGCCAGTCACTGTTGACCTTAGGTGGATTATTTCTAGCGTCGCTCGGTTTACGCTGGGGTGTCGTTACAATTGGCTATAACGGCATTAGCGATATTGCCACGCTGCCGCTGTTTACCTTTGTTATGTCGCTCTATGGATTGCTCACCATGCCACTTGGAAACATTTTGTCACGCTCTCGTGAGCGAATGGCCGACAAATTTGCGCTAGATAGCACTAATAATACGGAAGCATTTGCTTCAGCTATGAAGCGATTGGCAAACCAAAATCTTGCGGATGTTGACCCTCCCAAATGGGTTGAGACCTTACTGCACTCCCATCCTAGCTTGAAGAGCCGCATTGCTTTTGCAGAGGGCTATCGTAGTCGACAAACGCGATAGACAAAACATCTGCCCAGACTTATAATCGAAACAATCAGATTTCAAACCAGACAACGGTCAGCACGCTGTGTTTGACCGTTGTTTTTCTACGTCTGGGTATCAACCCATCATCAAGGAACGTCCTATGCATTACCTGATTACTGGCGGCGCGGGCTTTATTGGTAGCCATCTTTCGGAAGCGCTGCTCCAAAAAGGGCATCAGGTGACCGCGGTTGACGATCTGTCAACAGGTCAACTCTCTAACGTCGAACACCTTACTGCTGATCCGAATTTTCAGATCGTCATCGAAAACATCACCAATGCTGTTGTGATGGATCGATTGGTCAGTGAGTGTGACATTGTCATTCACCTCGCTGCTGCAGTAGGGGTTGAACTCATTGTTCAGCGCCCAGTCCACACCATTGAAACCAATGTGATGGGGACTGAGGTTGTCTTACGCACAGCCCGACGCTATCGCAAGAAAACACTGATTGCGTCTACGTCTGAAATTTATGGGAAGTCTGCGAACATCCCTTACAAAGAAGACGATGATCGCCTAATGGGTGCCACCTCTAAGCACCGCTGGGCTTATGCAACCTCAAAAGCCTTGGACGAGTTCTTAGCGTTGGCATATCACAAAGAATATGACTTGCCAGTCGTTATCTTCCGCTTGTTCAATACGGTAGGGCCTCGTCAACGTGGGCGCTACGGTATGGTTATTCCACGTTTTGTGAAGCAAGCGATGGCAAATAAACCAATTACCGTTTATGGTGATGGTGCCCAAAGCCGCTGTTTCTGCGATGGTCGCGACGTTATCAAGGCGATTATTGGCTTGGCAGAAACGCCACAAGCTGAAGGGCAGGTTTATAACATTGGCGCCCAACAAGAAATTTCTATTTTGGAATTGGCCCAAAAAGTTAAAGATATGACCAAGAGCACGTCGGACATAGTCTTGGTTCCTTACGAAGAAGCGTACGAAGCTGGCTTTGAAGACATGCGCCGCCGCGTGCCAGACACAACCAAGATCAATACCTTGCTGGGTTGGTCGCCACGCATTGACCTTGATCAGACGATCTTGGACATCATGAAGCACTTCGAAAACGAAGGCAAACAAGAAACTATCAGCGAACGCGACACGCCAAGCGCGGTCGTTGTTGGCTAGCTCGGTTATAAATCGAATGACCTATTCAGAAGCACTGCTTCAAAAACTAGACGATCGCACCGCCAAGATTGCTGTTATTGGCCTTGGTTATGTTGGTCTTCCGCTCGCTGTTGAGTTTGCTGAGGCAGGGTATGTTGTCTTAGGCGTTGATGTCAGCGCTGATAAGGTAGAACTGCTCAATAAAGGCGTCAGCTATATTGAAGACATCAGCACAGCAGAATTGGCGGCACAAGTTCATGCTGGCAGGCTTTCGGGAACGACTGAGTACAGTCGTTTAGACGAAGCTGATGCGCTAATTATTTGTGTCCCAACGCCATTGCGCAAAACGCGTGATCCAGACTTGTCTTATGTTGCGGGAGCGACCGAAGAGATTGCAAAATACCTGCGTCCAGGTGTGTTGCTAGTACTTGAAAGTACAACGTACCCAGGAACAACGGAAGACATTATCTTGCCGCGCATGCTAGAAGGTGGCTTTGAAGTTGGTGAAAATGTATTCATCGCTTTCTCGCCAGAACGGATTGATCCTGCTAATAAGACCTTTGGTGTGCGCAATACGCCAAAGGTTATTGGTGGTGTCACTGAAGCGTGTACAGACGTTGCTTGTAAGTTATATGCAGCTGCTGTTGA
Organism: Anaerolineales bacterium; assembly: GCA_020630225.1. Lineage (GTDB taxonomy): Bacteria > Chloroflexota > Anaerolineae > Anaerolineales > UBA6668 > JAHDIM01. The sequence continues at coordinate 16,146 of JAHDBS010000036.1, forward strand.
CACAGTTGTTCCTGTTTCATCACCACGCACAGCTGAAATGGTGAAGCTGCTTGAAAACACATTCCGGGCAGTCAACATTGGGTTGATCAATGAAATTGCCATTATGTGTGACAAGCTGGGCATTGATGTTTGGGAAGTAATTGACGCTGCAAAGACCAAGCCTTTTGGATTCATGCCGTTTTACCCTGGCCCAGGCTTAGGCGGGCACTGTATTCCAATTGATCCGCTTTATTTGTCTTGGCGCTTGAAAAGCTTCAACTACAATGCGCGTTTCATTGAGCTGGCGGATGAAATCAATACCAACATGCCGCGGTATGTGATTACAAAGATCTCTGAAGCGCTGAATGACGCTGCCAAGCCAATTCGCAATTCAAAAGTGTTAGTAATGGGTGTTGCCTACAAGCGTGATGTCAACGATGTCCGTGAGTCGCCAGCGCTTGATATTATTGGTTTATTGCAACAGCAAGGCGCTGATGTTTATTATCACGACCCATTCGTGCCGACAATTCGCCTTGAAGGCGATAGCCGCATGAATAATACTGAAATGTCAGACGAGTTGCTGGCGGACGCTGATTGCGTCGTAGTTGTGACTGATCATACGACTTCAGACTGGCAAAATCTGCTTGATAAAGCTAAATTGGTCGTTGATACACGCAATGCCGTTAGTGGATATTCAGGCAACGCAACAGTTGTAAAACTCTAAGAGTAGCTAATCGGCTAATGACTAATAGCTAATTGTGTCTTTGACAATGGTTATTAGGTGAAACAGGTTTCATTAGCCGATTAGCTATTAGTTATATGCACATCCTCGTCGTCTCCGGAACTTTTCACCCCGAACCGGGCGGCCCTCCAACTTACCTTCGCAATTTATTGCCTGCTTTGCAAGCGCGTGGCCATGACATTACCGTTGTGACCTATACGGACTTGCCAACATCATTTTGTGACACAACTACATATGGTTACCCTGTTTGGCGTGTGACGCGCCAGCAGTCAATACCAAAGCGTTTGCTGTCATTTACACGTTGGGTTTGGCAACAAGGCAAGTCTGCAGACGTTATGTTTATTAGCGATTATGGCTTGCCGGCTGCAGTTGCGAATTTGCGTTTGCGCCTGCCTTCGGTCATCAAGAATGTAAGTGACTTTACTTGGGAGTTTGCGACTCGACGTCAGCTTATTCCGGCGGGCCTCACTATTGATGACTTTCAAACGGCTGAATTGCCTGTTCAGGTCCGGTTGTTACGCTGGATACAGCGTTGGTATACCGATGCCGCAACGTTGGTATTGGCGCCAAGTCATTACTCAGCTAGCCTGCCAATTGGGTGGGGGATTGCAAAAGAAAAAACGCGCGTTGTCTATAACGCTATTGATCAAGCACATTTTGAAAATCTCCCAAGTGTTGGGACTTTACGTGATGAACTTGGGCTTGGTGCTGGACCACAACTTGTTGGGATTGCGCGCCTCACACCGTGGAAGCATTTTGACTTGATTATTGCTGCATTTCAACAAGTGCTAGCAGAATTGCCAACAGCACAGCTAACGATTGTAGGCGATGGACCTTCTCGTGCTGATTTAGAGGCATACATAGCTAAAACTAAGGCAAAGCAAGTCACACTGGTAGGAGCGGTACCGCATGATACTGTGGCGCGCTATCTCACTGCTGCGGACTTATATGTGCAATTCTCAACCTATGAGGGATTGCCGCATACTGTCATTGAGGCAATGTTGGCAGAAACGCCGTGTGTTGTTTCGAATATTGGTGGAAACCCAGAAGTTGTGACAGACAAGGAAACAGGGTTGCTGGTACCGGCATTAGATGTAAGTGCACTGGCCGAAGCAATGCTACACATGCTGACGAATGAGGCCTTGCGTCAACATTGCATCAAGAATGCAATTCATCAGCTTGATAAATTTTCTTGGGACACGCTCGTGTCGAATACAGAAGCTGTTTTGAAAGAGGCGGTTGCGTTACGGACATGAGTAAATTGCAAGTTCTCATGCTGAGTTATGACGACCGAGTCATTGCTGGAAATACTGAAGATACGCAGGCACGTCATTTGCGATATGCAGCCAAGATCGATCATCTACATATGATTGTTTGGGCGACAACTGTAAGTGAGAAGAAACCAGTCAAACTTTCTGATCATCTAACAGTTTATCCAGTTGGTCATCAAGGCCGTCCCTTCTACGTTTTAGAAGCATGGCAAACTGCTCAACGCTTGCGTAATCAATATCCAATTGATGTGATTACTGCACAAGACCCTTTTTTTACCGCGCTTGTTGGTCTCTGGGCACGTTCAACTGAAACGAAGCTGCAAATTCAAAATCACAGCGACTTTTTAGATAATCCACATTGGCTTGCTGAGCGGCCACGTTGGAATCCATTTCTCAATCGGATTGCGAAATATACCTTGCCTAAAGCTGATCGCTGGCGGGTTGTGAATGCCAAGGAAAAGCAGAAATATATGCAGCTTGGGCTACCGGGCGGCAATATTGATGTGTTGCCGGTGGGCGTCGATGTCAAACGTTTTGCTACAAAAGTGTCTGGTACTACCGTTGCTCAGCTGCGCAAAAAATTACATCTAAGTCAGACTGACGATGTTTTGTTTTGGGTTGGTAGACCAGTTGGTTTCAAAAATGTGCCGTTACTTATTGAGGCGTTTGCCAAAGTGCATGCAACCAATACCAGCGCAAAATTAGTCTTAGGTGGAGATTTTTCTTCTGCGGCAGATATTAAGGCTCAAGTCGATGCACTTGGCTTATCTGAGGTTGTGCTCTTTGCTGGTGCCATTCCCAACACAAACTTGCCTGCATATTTTGCTTTAGCTGATGTGTATCTACATAGCTCAGACTATGAAGGGTTCGGGCGTGTCATGGTAGAAGCCGCCGCAAGTGGGACACCGATTGTTGCAACGCACACTGCTGGAGCACGCGAGATTTTGAAACATCAAGTCACAGCATTACTTGTTCCTCCTCGTGATAAAACAGCATTCGCAACTGCAATTTTGAGCTTGCTCGACAATGTTACTCTGGGACAGCAGCTAGGCAGCGCAGCACAAAAACATGTGCTTGGCGTGTTTGATCCGCAAAAAGCAGAAGCTGCGATTGTTAAGAGCTGGCAGCGTACAAGTCGATCGAAATAAGCATGCGTGTATTGATGATGACGCAGTTTGTAGACGAGCAAGATTGGCTGCTTGGGTTCATTCCGCCGCTAATCCGTGCTATTGCAGCCAATGTCCAGCAGCTTGATGTGATTGCCTTAGGTGCTCGGCCAACGATTGTTCCAGAAAATGTAAAAATTCATTCACTAGGAAAAGAGGTTGGCGCAAGTCGATTACAACGCGCTCAGCAATTGCGTACTGTTTTGAAGCAAGTCTTGCCAAAAACTGATTTATTCTTTTCTCATCTCAGTGATACATACCCATTAGTCGTGGCACCTTGGGCATTAGGCCGTAACATTCCGATGACTATGTGGTACACGCATAAGCAAGTGACGCCACGTCTCAAGCTGTCAGAGAGGCTTGTGAAACGCATTTATACGGCCTCTCCTGAAAGCTTGACGTTAGAAACTACCAAGGCGCATGTAATTGGGCACGGCATCGATATGCAGCTGTTTCAGCCTCAAGACACACTACGGGAGAAGGGGCGCATTGTGACAGTCGGGCGTATTACGCCTATTAAGAACTTACAGCTTTTGTTAGATGCCATTGCACTAATTCCGTCTGCAAAGCTTACGCTCATTGGTGCACCAGCAACAGATGCAGATCTTGAGTATCAATCACAGCTACATGCTCAGAGTGAGCAGCTAGGTATTGCTGATCGGCTAACGTGGCTTGGTGGCTTGCGGCAAGCAGAATTGGTCCCGCACTTGCAAAAGGCGCAAGTAGCAGTCAATTTGTGTCCAACTGGCGGCATGGATAAGGCTGTGCTAGAGGCGTTTTCTGCTGGAACACCGGTTGTTGTGACGAATAAGACTTTTCAGCCTGTCTTGCATCCATATTTCGATCAGCTGCATGTTGCAGAAGAGACCCCAGATGCAGTTGCGGCGAGTTTAGATACAGTTTTGTCTAGTTCACATGAGGATTGGGCAGCAGTCTGTAATCAGGTCCGTTCTCAATTTAGTTTGGATGCACTAGCACAGCGCTTGACAGCCGACTTTGCCAACGTCATACAACAAGCATGAAAGTTTGTTACTTTGGCGGCTTTGATCCGACTTATACACGGAATTACTTCAATCGTAAGGCAATGGGAAGCGCTGGAATTGAAGTTGTTCTTTGCCAAGTAGATCCCGCAGTGCCAACTTGGCGCAAGCTGCCTATTCTTTTATCTCAATATATACGTCACGGTCGGAATGCAGATGTGTTGCTGTTGGCTGAGTTTAGTCAGAGCTTAGCTCTATTTGCTTGGGGGCTTGCGAAATTATTTGGACAAGTTTTAGTCTTCGATTTTGTCAATTCGCTTTATGAAGGATCTGTTGTGGAGCGAAAGCGCTTTGCAGTAAATAGTCGTGAAGCAAAGCGTTTGTTTGGCCTGGATCAGCGGGCTGCGCACTTAGCAGACCATATATGGACGATCACACCTCAATATTCTCAATTGTTTAATACA
>JAHDBS010000478.1 GCA_020630225.1 Anaerolineales bacterium
GAAAATTGATTGGGAAAGCGTGAAATAAATCCAACAAATATCAACGCAACAATGCCCATCCATTGATTATTGGTGACATAGCGGGTCATGCCATATGCAGCAAGTGCCGCGCCAATTACAAGCAATTGCGTGAAAATGATGAAGATATCGGTCAGGGCTAGCGTTGGGAGCAGCAAATGTAAGGTTGCAACAATGCTGTGTAAACCAATGTGATAGTACAGCGGTGTCTCTAGCCATTGTGCGCCATGAGTGGCGGCGATGTTGCCTGCATCCAGCAGAATTTGCGTCAGGAGCGCGTGGTTTGGTACGTCTACTAGAGCAGGGAACACTAAGTGCTGGACGTTCGTAATCCGTGTCAGGAAAAGCAGGCCGACTAAGGTCGCTAACGTTTTGTCAGCAGTTGTCCACGCATTGTTGCCAAGTGCCAATTTGGGGCGGCGGAGAGCGATGAAAATTCCGGTAAAGAGTAAGGCGACACCCCATGCATTTAGGGTAGTCCAACGTAGCCCCAGCTGGGTAAATGCGAGCCAGAGCAATGCAACCACAGAGATGCCACTGCCAAAGCCAAATGCCAGCGTTGTGGTGACATCTAATTCATCATATTTGGGGTGGAACTGCAGGATTACAAGACCGGGGATCACAATGCCGAATAGCGTTGCGAGACAAACAAGTAACCAGCGTGGCAGCCAAAGCTGCAATCCGTTGAAAAGCTCGGTTATTGTGAAGCGGTAGCGGGTTTCGAAGCGAATATCCCCGCTAATGTCTGCAACGGCGGTTCCTTGGTGGTAGCTGTCAAAGTTGCTACCCCATAGCCCAACAACGTCTTGGGCATTTTCGACGCTGAGCTGAAATTGATAAAGCTTGTCTTTTGAAAAATGCTGCGTGGGGAAAACAAACTCAAGCACAGCATTATGGCCCAACCCAGTGATGATCTGTTCGGTTTGGGCAACTTGTTCGCCGTTGCGATCTAATAAGACAGCAGTAAAAACTGTAGTTTGTTCTTTGAGTTTGTCAGGATCAAACACAGCAACCCAGACCTTGAACATGTTGAACCCGTTGTGGGTTGCGCGAAAGGTCTGAGTAATTTGCTGATTGTTATCTTTGAAATGGTAGACAATGGTATTGCGACGCTGGACTGTGTCAATTCGCTGAATCGGTTGCCACCACAGTAGCAACATGAGTCCACAGGCAATGCCAACGCCTAGCAGCAGCCAGCGTTGGTCACGAAGCATTGTCTTCAAATGGAATTATCCGTGTGGAGTAGGTGGAGTCAAATGTACTGGCGTTGCCGGTAGACCAGAAGGTTGTCCAGTTGGGGTTGTTGTTGGAGGGCCAACTGTTGCTGGTGCCTCAACGCCTTGTTGATCACTACCTGTGTAGCTACCATCTTCAGACTTGCAGCCAGCTAGGGTCAAGGTTAGGGCGACCATGCAAAGAACCAGAATGGTCGTTAGTTTTCGGAAATAATAGTCAGTGCGCATAAGAATTGCGGAAAGTATTTTTGCTTGATGGATGCTTGTAAACAAGCTGAAACGATTCTCTAACTCTGACTATCGTACTCTCCTCGCACTACAGATGCAAGACAGGATTTTCTTAAACAAAAAAGCACCGCCAGTTGACAGTGCTCTCTTTTCGAAAAGTGGTGCGATTACGCTGGTTGAGCAACACCGTTGTTGAACCAATCAATAAGCATAGCCCAACGCAGTTGCGCGGATTCCCGGTTGCGACCCAGCACGCCAATAATTGCGAACATAAAGCTGAGCAGCATGACAAATGCCAATACTGGCAAAAGGAAAAGTACGCCAATTAGAGGAATACTTTCTGTCATTGATCTGCGCACAATCCCAATTCCAGAAAAGTAGTTCACCATATCAGATGAAACATACAGTGCCACGAAGATTAGGAAGGTGACCAAACCACACGCTGTATAAAAGCCGAGGATGCTTTGTTCTAGGATCATTGGCCACAGAACAGCTCCGCCAAAAAATGCACCAGTTAGAAATTTTCCAGTCATAAGTACCTCTGAAATAGTCAATACAACGCTAACTTTCTTACACTTTCTATCTTAAAGGGTGAAGCTTGGTTTTATATTCAGATTTAGTTTTAGTTTGGTAATAATTTCGCAAGAAAAATTATTTATATGCGGTTTAAGGAATGTTGCGGCGCTATATTCAGCATGTTATGATGCTTATATGGTGACATCTGCGGAAAAAATTCTTGTCATAGATCAAGACGAAGCGGCACGTGAATTACTCATGTATGAGACCCTGCAACCAGCGGGGTATACCGTTGCTGCTGTTGAGTCGGCGGCAAGTGCTTTAGAAATGTTAGGCGAATTCCCGCCAGACTTGTTGATTACGGATCTGCAAAGTTCTGGTTTTAGTGGGAAAGATCTAATTACAGCCTTTAAGGCGCAAGGTGTGACAGCACCAGTAATTGTGTTGGTAGAAAACGGTAACGAACAAAGTGCACTCGATGCATTTCGCTTAGGCGCGGTTGATTACTTAACTAAGCCCTTGCGTGAAGCAGAAATTGTTGCGGCTGTAGACCGAGCTATGGAAAGCGTTCGCATTCGACGTGAAAGCGAAGCGATGGCGGGCAAACTTCAGCTTGCAAACACTTCTCTTGAAAAGCGTGTGCGCGAATTAACAACGCTGATTGGTGTTGCGAAGAGCATTACTAACTTGAACAATGTTGAAGCATTGTTCAATCGACTAGTAAGTGCTGGCTTGTATGTAACGAATGCGGATGTTGGTTGGCTCTTGTTGCTTGATGACCGTACAGGCGAGTTGCGCTACGAAACATCACAAAACTTGCCAGAAGACTTACCAAAGAATTTCATCCCGCAGCGCGGCCAAAAATGGGACGCAGGCGTGTCAGCGATGGTGATGCTGTCTGGCCAACCACTTGCGTTGCAAGGGCCACGCTTAGAAAAATTTTTAGTAGGGCGTTTTTCCAAGGCTGCGTTAGTTGTTCCAATTATGGTGAAAGAACAGCCGGTCGGGACGTTAGTGATGGCCCGTCACGAAGATGCGCCATTTGGCGATCGCGATAAAACAATGCTGGCAGCTGTCAGTGATTATGCTTCCGCTGCAGTCGTCAATATCCGCTTGTTTCAGGCGCTGGAAACACGCGCAGAAAAATTGGAAATGCTCAATCAGGAAATTGTTGCAGGCGAAAAGGGGCGTGATGAAATGCTGCTGCGCTTAGGAGAAATTCTTGATAAGCCAATTAAGAAAGCGCTGCAAGGTATTGAAGCCATGTCGCAAGGCGAAGTGGGCGACTTAAGTGATGACCAGTCAACAACGTTGATTTCGATCTGGGAACACTTAGGGCTTGCGAGCGAATTAGT
>JAHDBS010000479.1 GCA_020630225.1 Anaerolineales bacterium
TCCTTCGGAAATGAAGCGTTGCTGCTTCATTCATAATGGTACTACATTGACTTTTATCGGCGGGCTCTTACGAGAATAGGGGCCTTATGCAACTGCTTCTAACAGCGTTTGCGGAAAGACATGCGGCATAACATCTGGCAATGTTTCTAAAGCCCGAATTTCGCTTAGCATTGAATTCACAGACACTTTCTGATGCTCAAGAGCTTCCACGTCGCATGTTGTAAGTGCATCTTCTAGTACTCGTACAGCAATACTCAAACACCCTTGGGCGTATGCAAAAGCGGCCGTCAAATATTGACCTTTTACAATCAAGGCTTGGTCATTTGTTTCTAGAGCCGTCTCTTGGATGGTGTCAATATTGTCTTCAAAGCAGTCGTAATTGCGGACAGCCAATTGGCAACAGGCGTGCTGCAGCGCACTCGCAGTTTTTAGGTTGCGGCTATTAATATGTTTTGCGGCTGAAACCGCTTCAGCACTTGCCGAGCAAGCTTGATCATAATTGCGGGACAAAAAATTGAGCTCAGCAAGCGCTAGTAAAACCTTTGCTTGCAGTTGATTTTTTGTCACCGTGTCCCAATGCGACGTCAGTTGCCCTGAGTCGGCTTCAAGCTCAGTGCAAATGTCCAGCATTACCTCAATCGCTTGATCATAAAGTTGATGCTGTTTGCACAGTTTTGTGACGGCATCGAATGCTTGTAGAACGACGCTCCAGTCTTTGTTTGTGACTGCCACGCCAAATGCATCAATATAGTGTTCCCATTTAGGCCGCGAGGTGGAACTTGCGTCGTGATGAAGCGGAATATTCCGGACTGACAATGCGACCAAGGAATTTAGGAAGTAGTTTGAGACTTGCTTGCTCAACTGGGCTTGAAATTGCTTGAATTCTGGACGTAACTCCAACAGGTCTCTTAATGCATTCCAAATGGGTGTTGGCAATGCAATGCGCTCAGGACTAATAAGCTGGGCTAGGCCAGATTTCACCAGTGCTAGCAAATCTGCGCGTTCAATGCCTAGGGCATTAAGGGTTTGGATCGAAGCAGAGTTCCGGAATTGGATGAGGTGCGCCAGTGTGAATTGCTCAACTTGACTCAAATCTTCCCAAATCCAATGCAAGGTTGCTGAGAGCGGCTTGCCGGGATGAACCTGTAAGAAATTGTTCAACTCGGTTGCGATGACTGCTAACGCCTTCGTGCTTTGGCGTGCAGCAATTAATGCAATTGACTGCGGATTATGGTCAAGCAACTTGGCGACGTATGTTATTTCAAGTGGTGTGGGTCCCTTGTTCGTTTGATCTGGGTTGTGCTTCTGAAAAACCTGCCGGAAAAGGTCAACTGAAGGAAGTGGAACCTGTGACTTAACACTACATGACTGGGTTTGAAGGCGTAAGTCTATAGATTTTGTCGGAATTTCAAATGTTGTGGATTTGCCAGCTGCAATTACAAACTTGATATTTGGAACCAAGACGGCCAGTGTGTCAACCGTTTTTATTTGTGTTGCTGTAAGTACATTGTTGTGCGCATTGATGAGAACTAAGCATTTGCGCCGTCCAATAACATTACTAATTGCCATAACGTCTCGTCCAGAATAAGGACTTGCAGTGGGGATGGCACTTGCTAGACGCGGCATCAAGTCTGTTTTTGATGAGACATTGCGTAAATTGATGATGATCTCATCTGGATTGACAGCTTGTTTCTCTTGGCGGTTTTTTAGCACATATTCGATAAGCGCAGTTCGACCAGATCCACCATTGCCATTGAGCACGACAACTTTGGTTGGCGAATTTAGAGCCTCTAACAATTGTCTGAGTTGCTTAGATCGGCTCCTCACAATCGCTGCGAGATTGATATTTTCCGGCAGATCAGGGCCTTGCTTTTCCCTAGGCGAATTTATTGCAGCGACAAAATTGCCGCTGCGAATTTGCTCAACTAGTCCAACAGTCGCAGCGGACGGTGACAATTCTAAGGTTTCCTGTAACTGCCCGCTAAATTCCTCAAAGTGGGCAATTGCCTCCACATACTTTCCAGAACTTGCCAACGCTTTTATTAGCAGCTGATGGGCTGGCTCAAAGTTCTTTGACCGCGCTACAGTCTGACGGCCAATTGCAATTGCGCGCGGAATATTGTGTAGCGCGAGATGTAAATATCCTACATTTACCAACGTTTCATTTGCAGTATGTTCGAGTTCTATTTGTTTTGATACCAACCAATTGTCAAGTTCTCGTGCATCCGGAAAGCGATAGCCAGCCATGAATTGATCGACATACTGATTTAACGCACGCTCTAACGTTGGCAACGCCTCTGTGGCGTTTGCCAACTCTACTGCTTGGTTGAGTAAAGCCAACGACTGTTGGTGCCCCTTATTTAACTCAAGCACATCAATGAGGCAGTCTGAACGGTCTGCATTGAAAGAAATTGTGCTGCGCGTAATTTCTAAAGGACTCTCATGCGTTCCTGCTCCGCTCAAGACCTTCTTAAGGTTTGAGACCGTCATTCTCAAGCTCGCAAGTGCCGCTTCGGTGGTGGAGTCTGGCCAGAAAATCTGCGCCAATCTTCCCCGCGAAAATTTTTGATTGTTGCTTAACGCTAATAATGCCAACAAAGCTAAGGTCTTTTTTGATCTAGGCTTTGGCGCATTTTCCCCATTTACATAAATGCTTGGCGATCCAAAAAAGTTGATCGTTAACGTAGGCATAGTGCGTCCGTGCGTTGACTGTAAATAACGTTGACAGGTGATAGGTAGAGTAAATACACCCCCTTGGTTTGCATTTGCCAGGGGTTGTGTGATTAGTACAAAAGATGATTTATTTTTTACTACTTTAGGGATTACTTGAAATAGACAGTGTGAATTACTATGTTTTCAAGGTTTGTGTTTCGTATGCTTGTGCCATTATCTTGATCTTACTTAATTATGTCAAGAAATTGAGCTCTCTAGAATCACTGATAAAAATTCTGTTTTCCTATAAGTATTTTGAGATTATGAGAGCAAAAATTGATGTTTACTTTTTCTTGTTACGTTCTTGTTACGAAGCTAATTTATATTTTTTGGACCATCTGCGAACTCGAAAATAAGCGGGTAATTCCAAATTAGTTGGAGAACGGTCGTGGAGAGCTAAGGGCCTTAAGTCAATGATTGATGAGTTTAGTAACGCGCTGAAGGAATTACTCAAGCGCGAAATACCCATTAAGAAAAATGAAATTGACATTGTCTTCGAACTTCCCGTCCGTGACTGGGCTTCGAGACTGAGCCGTCCGACCATCAATTTATTTCTCTATGACGTTCGTGAAAATGCGAAGCTGCGCCAGCGGCAGCTAACGCGGCCGGTTGACCGGACGCAAAACGGTGTGCGCTC